>JAAZNX010000078.1 GCA_012798025.1 Methanothrix sp.
ATCGCCCACGAGGCCAAGCTTGTGGGCTACAGAAGCACTGGCAACTGCACCCGTTCCACAGGATAGCGTCTCCTTCTCCACGCCACGCTCAAATGTCCTGACCTCAAAAGGCTTGCCGGGCTTGACGAAGTTGACGTTTGCACCCTCCGGAAAAACGCTGCTGTGCCTTATAAGCGGAGCGATATCTTCAATGGCAAACTCCATGTCCTCTACGAAGATCACTGCGTGAGGGACGCCAGTATTCACAGCCGAGACCTGCATGTCGTCTAGCTGCTCCATGATGAACTCGCCCGTGCCACATGCCGGGATCGATGGCCTGTCGAACTTGGGTTCTCCCATATCCACTTTGGCCCAAAAGGAGCTATCCATTTCCCGCACATTAACGGGGATGACTCCTGCCAATGTCTCCACATCGAAGGACTGACCTACATAACCCGTTTCCCAGGCATATTTGGCAAGGCAGCGTATGCCGTTGCCGCACATCTCGGCCTCTGAGCCATCAGGCTGAAAGAGCCTCATGCCGATGTCCGCGCGCGAGCCGTCCACCAGGAATAGCACGCCGTCTGCGCCTATCCCGAAGTTGCGATGGCAGCAGCGAGCTGCGAACCTTCGCTTCGCAGCTTCCGGCACCAGCTCCTGGCGCATCTCGTCTACGAGGATGAAGTCGTTTCCGTTTCCGTGCAGCTTAGCAAAAGCGATGCTGCTTGGGCGAAAGGGATCGGCAAGCTCCATCTCCGAAATATCCGCCAGCTTCATTTTATATACCATGCATCTGTTTTACATTTAGCTTTGTGCTGTTGTGGTGGTGATGTCATATTAAACCCATTCTACAGGTCGCACTGGATCTTCTGGAGCTTGACAGATCTATTCAGATAGCCAAAGAGGCTTTTTTGGGTGGCGCAGACTGGATTGAGGCTGGAACTCCTCTCATCAAGAGCGAGGGTATGAACTCAGTGCGCGAGATGAAGAAATCCCTTCCTGGAGCAAAAATCGTTGCAGACATGAAAACAGTCGACACTGGCGCCATGGAAGTGGAGATGGCTGCCAAGGCCGGTGCGGACATAGTTGCCATGCTATCGACGTCGGACAATTCCACTATAGAAGATGCACTGAGGGCAGCGCGCCAGTTCGGCGTACAGATCATGATGGATCTCTTGACGGCTCCAGACCCAGTGAAACGCGCCAAAGAGCTCGACGAGCTGGGTGTGGACTACATCTGCGTTCATGTTGGTATAGACCAACAAATGACGGGCCGTGACACCATTGATCTCCTGAAACAGATTGTGAAAGAGGTCAAGACACCAGTAGCCGCAGCTGGCGGGATCGACGCTGTTACAGGAGCCGAGGCCATCGCAAATGGTGCTGCCATCGTCATCGTGGGCGGGAGCATTGTGCGCAGTGCAGATGTTACCGGCTCAGCTCGCAAGATCCGCGAGGCAATAGATCACGCTAGCGTGAGCGTGCGCCCGCGAAAGAGCCTGGAAGAAGAGCTGGTATCGATCCTCAAAGAGGTCTCTGCACCAAACATCTCTGACGCCATGCACCGCAAAGGAGCCATGCGCGACATCCATCCCATAAATCTGGGCACGAAGATAGTTGGCACTGCGGTTACTGTCCAGACTTTCGCGGGCGACTGGGCAAAGCCCGTTGAAGCGATAGACACCGCTGGTCCTGGAAATGTCATCGTGATTTACAATGGATCCAACAGCATCGCACCCTGGGGCGGCCTTGCTACGCTTAGCTGCAAGATCAAAGGCATTGAAGGCGTGGTGATAGACGGAGCGGTCAGGGATGTGGATGAGATCCGGGCTATGAACTACCCTGTCTTCTCTTCGGGCATCACCCCCAATGCGGGTGAGCCAAAGGGCATGGGAGAGATCAACGCTGAGATCGTCTGCGGCGGGCAGACGGTCAGGCCTGGTGACTATATCGTGGGCGATGAAAGCGGAGTCGTTGTCATCCCCAAAGAGAGGGCCTATGAGATCGCTAGAAGGGCAAAAGAGGTAGAAAAGATGGAGAGCAGGCTCTATGAGGAGATTCGCAGAGGCAAGACGCTCTCTCAAGTGGCAAACCTCAAGAAGTGGGAGAAGGTTTGACGATAGTCGTAAATAGATTGAAATATTCTAAAGAAGGCGCATAACATCGGGAGAATTATATGGAATTGGAGGACATCATTTCTAAGTACCCACCCAGGCAGATAATCCTGCTTCCTATAGCTATCATAGTTTTAGCACTTATCAGCCTGGGCGTAACCTATCTCAACACAGGCTCGCCTGTGCACTTGGGGATAGAGTTCACAGGAGGCACCCTCGTAACAGTGCCCCAGACCGGAACGGAGGATGCCGTGAGATCTCAGTTTGAGGGCTATCCATTGGTGGATGTGAGGAACATCGGCAGTAGATACATGGTTCAGTTCGGGCCAATGAGCGATTCCGATTATACCCGGCTCGCCAAGCAGGTTAATGAAAAGTACGAAGGGGCAGAGATAAGACACATGGGGCCCGTATATAGCAAGGAGCTTCAGGCGCAGGCTATAAGGTATCTTCCCCTCTCGTTCCTGCTCATGGCCATTGTTGTCTTTCTGGTGTTCAGAGAACCGATCGTCTCTTTGCTGGTTGTGATCAGCGCCATTGCAGATATCCTGACAGCAGCGGCATCGATGAACCTGACAGGCGTTCAGCTCTCGTTGGGAACAGTGGCAGCTCTTCTCATGCTCATCGGTTATTCCGTTGATACCGATATTTTGCTTTCAATGAGGGTGTTGAAGCGCAAGGGAACTGTAGACGAAAAGATCATCGGCGCAATGGGGACCGGTCTGACGATGGCAGGCACCACCATTTCTGCAGTGCTCTCTCTAATTATAGTTTCGAACTTTCTTTATTTCATTATACCATCTTTCTCCAGAATGGATGTCATTGCAGATATGTCGACAGTTCTGATCTTCGGCCTGGCAGCGGATGTATTCAACACATGGGTTACAAACGCTCAAGGACTGAGGTGGTACATGAACCGATCCGGTAAGGCTACAAGGAGGCAGAAAAAGTGAGCCTGCTCCATGATCTCTCAAAGGACAGAGGGGTAGTCATTTACGCGGCAGCTGTGGTCCTAGCATTGATCTTTATTGCAATCTTCGGCCTTAAATTCGGACTGGACCTGGAGGGAGGCTCGTATCTACAGCTGCAGTTGCAGGGTGCAGTGGCACAGGTTGATGTCTCTCCGGAGAAGATTTTAGAGGCGCAGTTCCATGGCACATCGGTGGAGAAACACGGTGACAGCTATTTCGTGACCGTCCCGGGCAAAGTGGATTCGACGCTCGCAGACGATCTGGGATATTCAGGGGCGAGAATTGCAGAAAGGGACAATACCAGCAAAGTCACTATCCTCGCGGCTCCTGAGACTGTTATCACCAACTATCTTAAGAAAAGCCTGGATGCAGATGTCAGGATAGTGAGCGTCGCGCCAGTAAAATACGAGATCAGGACCAATGTAACCAGAGACTCGCTCAATGCAGTCCTTGCCCCGGTTGGGGGAAGCGTTCCTGCGGGAGAAGATGCCTTCGTTGAGGGCGTAACAGCCGATACGGTGGATGAGACCAAAAAGGTGCTCGACTCAAAGTTAAACCGTCTGGGTTTGCAGGACATAAAAGTCAGGATCGTTGATAACAAGTTCATCCTCATCGATCTGGCAGGAATGGACGTGGCCACAGCCCAGGACGTGGTGGGCAAGCCTGGAAAGTTCGAGATACGCATTCAGACGGAGAATAATCAGACTGTGCACGTCCTCTACGGAGACGCAGTAGAGTCTGTGGATATACCCCAGGGCGATCGCCAGGGTGGATGGGGTGTGCCCTTCATGCTCTCTGAAGAGGGGGCGAAGGTATTCCAAAAAGCAGCGATAGATGCAGGAGCAACCAAGAATCCAGATGCTCACTATATCTCAATGTACCTGGACAAGGATGAGATATTCAGCGCTCCACTGGCAGCGGAGCTGGCAGGCAGCCTTGCAAAGTCTCCCGTCCGCAATTTGGAGGCACGGGTCGGATCTGGTGATGCTGGCTCTCAGAAGGCCAAGGAGCTTTACATACACCTCAGAGAAGGAGCTCTGCCGGTTAACGTGGAGGTTGTAGGCTCGGGCCAGGTGTCTGCGGCCTTGGGCAAGCAGTTCAAGGTTCAGATGGTCATTGCAGGGTTGATTGCACTTCTGGCCGTAGCGGGCATGATTTTCTATCGCTATCGCGAAAAGAGGGTTGTGCTGCCCATGATCACAACCTCATTGAGCGAGGTTGTCATGATGCTGGGGATCTGGTCACTGGCCGGCTGGCAGCTTGATCTAGCAAGCCTCGCAGGCATCATCATGGTGATAGGCACAGGCGTTGACCAGCTTGTGATCATCACAGATGAACTTATAAGAGGCGGAGATGCCTCTGCATTGGAGCGCAGCATCAAGGAGAGGGCTGCTGAGGCGGCTGCAAAGGCTGGCACAGCAGTTGCTCCCACCAGCAGCAAGGTCTATTTGGGCAGACTGTCCAGGGCTTTCTCTATCATTCTCGGAGCCGCTGCGACAACTGCTGTGGCCATGCTACCCCTGCTTTACATGGGCTTTGGAGCTCTCACAGGCTTCGCTCTCATCATCATCTTGGGAGTGATTTTGGGCGTGGCCATAGCCCGGCCTGCC
>JAAZNX010000181.1 GCA_012798025.1 Methanothrix sp.
GAATACTTGCGGTATTTTGAAACCCTATCGCCCGGCGTACGGGATTGCATCAGCGCAGCCTGGGGAAGGCCACCTGGAGAGGAAAAGGACGGCATTCCCGCTGCCATGCTCTATCAGGGAAAGATAGTGGTTACTGGATTGAGTTTTGGAAATGCCCTGGTCTGTGTGCAACCCAAGAGGGGCTGTGCTGGAGCGCGTTGTGACGGACAGGTCTGCAAGATCCTGCACGACCCAGAGGTCCCACCCACCCATCAGTATCTTGCGACCTACCGCTACATCGAGAAGGTCTTTGGGGCGGATGTGATCGTGCACGTTGGCACACATGGCAACCTTGAGTTCTTGCCAGGCAAGTCCGTCGGCCTCTCTGAAGATTGCTATCCGGATATCGGGATCGGCGATATGCCGCACATCTATATCTACAACTCAGACAATCCTCCAGAAGGGACCATCGCCAAGCGGCGCAGCTACGCCGTACTTGTAGACCACATGCAGGCCATCATGGCAGACTCAGATCTTTATGGGGAGCTGAAGGATCTAGAGGACAAGATTGCCCAGTACAACCGCGCAAAAGTGTCCGATGGCGGAAGGGCGCATGCTCTGGAGCACATCATCCTGGGCCTTCTGGAGAAGAGCAACCTGTCCCGGGAGATAAAGCTGGAAAAATTGATGGCATCAGGTGCAGACTTTGAGCAGATACTTGAGAGGGCGCACGATAACATCTCGCAGCTCTACAACACCCAGATACCGGACGGCATGCACATCTTCGGCCAGCTTCCAGATGGAGCGAGACGGCAGGAGATGGTGCGGTCCATTTTGCGGTCTGAGGCCAGAAAGGCTGCGGCAGAGCTGCTCGGAAAAGATGTCTCAACCAAGATTGAAGATCTGCGGGAGTTTGACCTGCTCTCAAAAGATCTCATCCTTGCTATGATGCAGGATGATTCACTGAGCACCGTCCTGGAGGCACGGGGGTTGAAGGGCAATGGCTCCCTCATTGCCTTGCGTGATCGCGTAAAGGAGCTCTGCTGGAGGCTCGATGCCTCGAAGGAGATGGAGAGCCTGATGCACGGTTTTTTAGGAGGCTTCATCGAGCCGGGTCCTTCCGGCCTGATCACCAAAGGAAAGATCGAAGTACTACCAACGGGTCGAAACTTCTTCTCACTGGACCCCTCTTCAGTGCCTACACAGGCCGCATGGATGGTTGGAAGAAGGCTCGCAGACAGTCTGATTGAGAAGTACAGATCTGAGCAGGGCCGGGTTCCTGAAAACGTTGCCATGTTCTGGATGGCGGGAGATGTCATGTACGCCGATGGTGAGCAGATGGCACAGATGCTCTACCTCATTGGCGTCGAACCGGTCTGGAAGGGCAACAAGCTAAAGGGCTACCAGATCATTCCTCTGGATGAGCTGAAAAGGCCCAGGGTCGACCTGACCGTGCGCGTTTCAGGTATCATTCGCGACTGCTTCTATGGCTGCATCGAGATCATGGACCAGGCCATCAAGGAGGTAGCCGCCTTGGACGAGCCTGAAGATATGAACTTCCTTCACAAGCACGACCTGGAGAATGGATCCACCCCGCGCATCTTCGCCAGCCGGCCTGGAACCTACGGAAACGGTGTGAACCTGGCCGTCTACGCCAGCGCCTGGAAGAAAGAGAAGGAGCTCTCGGACGTCTTCATCTACTGGAACGGCTATGCCTACGGCAAAGGCTTCTTTGGCGAGGAGTCGCAGGAGCGGCTGGTAAGGCAGCTAAAGAGCGTGGACGTCACCTTCAACAAGACCACAACCGACGAGAAGGACTTATTTGGATGCTGCTGCTACTTCGGAAATCACGGCGGCCTGACAGCTGCCGCTCGGGAGGTTTCTGGCAGGGATGTGGAGGCCTACTACGGAGACACCAGAGACGCAGATCACGTCGAGGTGAGAGACCTTGCCGATGAGGTCAGGCGCGTCGTTCGAACAAAGCTGCTCAATCCCAAGTGGATAGAGGGCATGAAGCGGCACGGCTA
>JAAZNX010000016.1 GCA_012798025.1 Methanothrix sp.
CAGGGATGTGGAGGCCTACTACGGAGACACCAGAGACGCAGATCACGTCGAGGTGAGAGACCTTGCCGATGAGGTCAGGCGCGTCGTTCGAACAAAGCTGCTCAATCCCAAGTGGATAGAGGGCATGAAGCGGCACGGCTACAAGGGCGCAGGCGACATCTCCAAGCGCGTTGGCCGGGTCTATGGCTGGGAGGCGACGACCCAGGAGGTGGACGACTGGATCTTCGACGATATCGCCAAGACCTTCATCATGGATGAGGAGAACCGCAAGTTCTTCGAGGAGAACAACCCTTGGGCGATGGAGGAGATGGGCAGGAGGCTCCTGGAAGCGGAGCAGAGGGGACTGTGGAAGGCCGACCCAGAGGTTCTGGATGCACTGAAGTCACTTTACCTGGAGATAGAGGGCTGGATGGAAGAGAGGATGGGCGACGTGGAGGGCGAGTTTCAGGGAGGAGCAATAGACGTCATCAACGCAGACGAGGTCAAGGCCTGGAAGGAGAAGATGGCCAAGGTCCTCAAGACATGAATCGTATGACTCTAATGGTGATGCTGTGGGCGGATAGTGTATCTGCAGTCCTCTGGTTAGAGCATACCATACATGTCTTCGTTGGTCATGGCTGGCTTTCTGGCGCTTTTTTTAGGTGGGCGCTACAGGCTTTGAAAAGAAAGGATGCATAATGAGGATCAGATGTGACTACCCCTTGCCAATTGAATTTTGGGGATTAGACCTAAAGTTCGTCCTAAACCCTTAGTAAGCTCTATTAACCATCAACCTCTATTTTATTTCCGGGTGCTCAAGGTTGCTCGATTTCCTGTTCCTGCCCTTTGCTCTCGTGATCTTGCTGCTTTTATTAGCCGTTACCATCATCTTCATCTATCTCTTTTTACGCCTCTCGGAGGCGGCCTTTGAGATGGTGGGCATCGACCACTGGCACGCCTCGCTGGCCGTCTTTGGCTCAGTTATTGGCAGTCTGGTGGACATTCCCTTAACCAGCGGCTCAGTATCTGCCTATCCTGCGTGGTACTCGATATTTCTCGGCCTGTACCCCGGAAATATTCCGACAGTTTTCCATCCCGTTTACCTCGCAGTCAATCTGGGTGGTTGCATCATTCCTCTGGTCATCTCCACCCATCTCCTGCTGCGCGGCCAGGCCTCATTTGGCAAGGCGATGATGGGCGTTGGGGCGGTTGCAGCAGTAACATATTATGCAGCCGAGGCAGTTCCAGGCGAGGGCATACTGCTTCCTTTCTGGCTGTCTCCACTTCTTGCCGCGATTTGCGGCCTGGTCCTGGCTGGAGGCTACCGCCGGGCTCCGCCGCTGGCTTACATCAGCGGTACAATTGGTACATTGCTGGGAGCAGATCTCATGAGCTTGATCACGCCAGGTGTTCTGCCTGCACTATCGCCTATCGCTCTTCACCAGACAAAACCTCTAGTGCTCTCTATCGGAGGGGCGGGAGTGTTCGATGGCATATTCCTGACGGGCATCATTGCAGTGCTCCTTGCAGCAGGCATTGTCTGCCTACTGCGGGGCTCCTGCGAGGGTGCGCAGACGCAATAGCCTCCGCCATATGAGACAGTCAAATTCCAAATCCAAGAAAATGGAGCAATATCACCAAAAAAGCGCCCAGAATTCCCCCGATGCCGCAGATCAACACGACCAGCCAGCTATAGCCAATGCCAAGCCCAACCACAGCATTAGCCAAAAAAAGAATCACCAGCCCCACTATCGCGTTTATGATGAAATTCTTTATGGATCTCAAGATCAAGAATGCACCGAATACTATTACTATTATTAATAATGCAAGCCCCGCCTCGATCATGGCTTTTAATCAGTGCACACTAACTATTAAAAAGTCTCTCTTTTGTCTCTTTCTCCTGCAAGCGCATTTCAGATCCTGAGCGGTTCCAGCTCGCTTGCCAGACGATGCAGTTCTTTGGTATCCAGGGAGAGTGGATCGATGTGCACCAGCATTATGGCGCTCTTCAGGGCGATCTCATCCCTCTGAGACTGAACGAACCTCAGCACAGTCTCATAGTTGCTCTGGGTGATGAGATACCCCAAGCCTTCCAGAAGTACGAGAGGATAGTTGGCCTTATCCAAAAAGTCGGAGATTATACCGCTCATGCGCGGGAAGTTCGTCGGGTCTACAGTCCTGTATCCTGGCTCGCTCTTTTGCGTCAGCCAGACGACTGTTTTCATGGGCACGTTGTACCTCTCTTCCAGTGTCTCGGGATTGTACCTGCTTATGCATAAGCCCTCCATGCCGTGGCTCACCAGCTCGCTGAAGAGCTCCAGGCTCTTTTGCGGCTTTTCTTCCTCAATGACGTAAGTGGTTCCTGGAAGGAGGGCAACCTCGTATGGGCTTCTACCATAGCTTCTCATGAGCTCAGACAGAGCCTCTGTGAGATCGAAGGCTGGGTCATGCTTCTTGATGATCCTGGCCAACTTTCTCACTGCCGTAAAAAACCCGTGTCTGTCCAGAGCCAGTTTAGAGTCGATCTGCAGTCCCAAATTGGGATGCACCGCATCCCTCATATCCGCATCACAGGCTGCAGCAGATCCATTATCATATTTACGCTCAGCTCTTTCAAAGAAGCTCCGCGATGATATCAGCTCATTGGCTTCCCGAACAACCTCACTTCTCTTCTCGATGCTGAGACGAGATAGCATGGCCTCAGAAAAGACCCTGAATAGATAGGCCGATAGAGGTCCGACATTGAATAGCAGCTCTTTTACCTCGTTTATGCTATCTGGTAGTCTGATATGGATATACTCAGGCCTCTCCACAAGGATCAAGCGGGTCTTTCTGCCCAACAACTCCATCTGATAGACGAAGTCCAGCAATTCCCTCTCAGGAACTATTCCCTCATTCTCCTCTACCAGTTGCTCTATGCTGTCTATCAATACTATGCTGTTTTTACTGGTCTGCACAAACGACTTTATTGTCATGAACAGAAGCGGCAAATTTCGTGGAGAGATATAACGATCGCTGCCCTTCTCGTCGCTCAACTTGATGATGGGCGTCTCTTTGAAGCCCCATAGTCTTCGCACTTCATCGGGGTTATGGTGTGTGATGCACAGCCCTTCCACTCCATGCAACACCAGATCGGTGAAGACCTCGTAGGCCTTCTCGGGCACAACATAGATCCTTCCCATCTCCAAATCATAGGTTGGCAGCGTTGCCTTTGCCTCTTCCATCACAGGCTTCACAGGTACTTGATCCTCTACGATCATCCTAGTGGCGGAAGGGCCCACAGAGCCTGTGAGCGTCTTTTCGAAATTCCTCCAAAGCTCGAGGAGCTGTCTGGCTTCTATTTTGTCTCTGGTAGTGCCAAGGCGCGAGAGGTCGGCATCGACCTGTTGCCTTGCCCTCAAATCGCCAACATAGCGCGCTAAAGTGGCCTCCAGCTCATCCACAGTTCCCATTCGAATTATTCCTTTTTCGACCCTCGGAACTTCGGCCTTTTCTTGAAAAACGTCCACGAAACTGTTTGTAATGGCATCCTCTTCCGGACTTGGCTTGGACATCAACGACACAATGGTGTAGAGGCTGCAGTTGACAAGCAAGGTCCAGAATACAGAGTTGGTCCAGATATCCAGATCGAGGCCCAACAGATTTGTGGGCTTGAGGAGGGATATGCCAAATGGCCCCCTCTGGACCAGATCTTCAAGCATGCCGCCACTTGCCACGGTGGGAATCAAGGCCGTGTATGTCCAGAACAGAAAACCCGATGCCAATCCTGCCATTGCCCCTTCCCGGCTGCCTTTCTTCCAATAAAGGCCTCCCAGAGCCGCTGGTGCAAGCTGGCTGGCAGCCAGAAATGAAACGATTCCAATATCAGCCAGTATCTGATAAGCCACGGCGCGCGAGTAGAGGTAACCCAGCAGCACCACGAGAAGGATGTTCAAGCGCCTCGTATTCAGAAGCGTCTTCGCCAGGTTCCTGCTATCTTTTATGCGGTTCAACAGATAGGGCATCTCCAGGTCGTTGAGCAGCATAGTGCCTACAGCCACTGATTCAACTAGTATCATGGCAGTGGCGGCAGACGTTCCGCCGATGAAGACGAATAGCGCAAGCCAATCCAAGCCCTGGTTATATGGTATGCTTATTATGAAGGCATCCTCAAGCCCTGGAGTTTTTAGGAGCAATCCGCTCCAGGCGATGGCAGGGACGAAGAGGTTGATCAACAAGAGATAAAGCGGAAAGAGCCACATCGCCTTTTTGAGATGCTTCTCTTCGGAGTTCTCCACCACCATAACGTGAAACTGTCTGGGCAAAAATAGGATGGCAAAGAATGAGATCAGCGTCAAGGAGAACCAGGTCTGGTAATCCACGTCCAGAAGGTCTGCGTAAGACTGGCTTACCAATGCCATCTGACTCATCTCATCCATTATGTTTCCGTATCCTGCAAAAATGCCATAGGTGACGTAGATGCCAACGGCCAAAAACGCCACAATCTTCACCAAAGATTCGAAAGCTACAACAGCGACCAGTCCCTCATGGCGCTCCATGGGATCGAGATGGCGTGCGCCAAATATTGCCGCAAACGCTCCCAAGAGCAGGGCCACCACCAGCTTGCTCTCAACCTGGTATCCAAGGAATCTGTGCGGTCCGCTCAGGATTTCTAGCGATGTGGAGATGGCTATGAGCTGCAGTGCAACGTAAGGCGTGACCATGATCAAACAGAGAACGGCAACTACAGCTCCAATTGCATAGCTTCTTCCGTAGCGGAAGCTTATGAAGTCGCTGACAGATGTTAGACGGTACTCCTTCGAGACCCTTATCATCTTACGAATAACGATCCAGCCCAATGTCATGGCCAGCACCGGCCCAAGGTAAATGGGCAGAAATTCAAGCCCCGTAGATGCCGCCCTTCCTATGGAGCCATAAAATGTCCAGGCGGAGACGTAAACGCATAATGAGAGGGCGTACACATAGGGGTTAGTTACAATGCTTTTGCCCAGCCGTTTTTGGCGGTCGGCAAACTGAGCTATGCCAAAGAGCAAAAACAAGTAGATCACCATGATGATCAGGGCGACATTGGGTCCTATCAACCGGAACACCTCCGGTCAAAGAGATACAGCATCACAGTTACCATCAGCCAGATGAAGGCAACGTATAACAATACGACAGGCATACCCCTAAAAATGGACCTTCCAGCCATTGCGAGCATGGGCCAGTTGAGCAGCGTCCACCCTAAAAGGAATAGAAATACCCAGAATTCATCCTGTCCGAGGAGGTCCTTTAGGGAGAGTGCCATGGCTACAAAACCCAAAGATTATATTTACTCCAAATCTTATTGTATTTGTCTTTATTCATAAGCTCTCTAGTTTTCAAAGATCAGACTGCTTTTATATCAGGAATTCATTCTCGGTTGGCGTGAGATGACTTGATCCTTAGAACTCATTATTCTGGAGATATAACACCGGAATTGGATGGACGTGAGGTGGTGCTCGCAGGCTTTGCCCATGAGACTCGCGATCTGGGTGGCATTGCTTTCCTGGTGCTGCGTGACAGAAAAGGACTGGCACAGATAACTCTTGTCAAAAAACTGGTAGGCAAGGACATGTTCAAGAGCGTCCGCACCATCAGCAGGGAGAGCGTGGTTCAAGTGCGCGGCCAGGTCAAAGCCGAGCCGAAGGCACCGCGTGGATTTGAGATCCTCCCCACCGACGTCAGGGTGTTGAGTGCTGCCCAGGTGCCACTGCCCCTGGATCCTACTGAGAAGGTGGAATGCGAGCTGGACACGAGGCTTGACGCCAGGTTCATGGACATACGCAGGCCGTGCGTCCTGGCGGCATTCGAGATTGAAAGCGCAGTCCTGCGCAGCCTGAGGGATTATTTCTATGGGCAGAAAATTACTGAGGTCTTTACGCCCAAGATAGTCGCGGCAGCTACAGAAGGCGGAACTGATCTATTCCCCATCAGCTACTTCGAGAAGGAGGCTTTCCTCAACCAGAGTCCTCAGCTTTACAAGCAGATGCTCATGGGAGCCGGCATGGACAGGGTCTTCGAGATAGGGCCGATATTTCGCGCAGAGGAGCACGACACGCGCCGCCATCTGAACGAGGCCATCTCAATCGACGTCGAGATCAGCTTTGCC
>JAAZNX010000007.1 GCA_012798025.1 Methanothrix sp.
GGCTCGGCTATCTGAATGGGCTTTTTGCCCTGGGCCGCAGCATCGGCCTGATCGGACATATTCTGGATCAAAAGCGCCTGGGTGCGAGGCTGTACAGGCATCCTGCGGAGGACATAGCGTACATGATGCCCTCGGAGGAGGATATTCGGTGCAAGCATATCGGATAAAATCAACGGGAAACTAAGCTAGAGGCGTAGCGAAGTGGCAACCATAAGTCAGAAGATCTTGACCAGGGCCTCTGGCTCTGCCAGGATTGTTGAGCCGGGCGAGATCGTTGAGGCATGCGTAGACTATGCCATGTCCCATGACGGGACATCGGTTCTTGCCATCAAAGCGTTCGAGGAGATGGGATCGGAGAGGGTGTGGAACCCCGAAAGGGTGGTCATACCTTTTGATCACATCGTTCCTGCAAACAACGAGATTGCAGCTTCTTTGCAAAAGGAGGTGCGCTCGTGGGCAAGAGAGCAGAAGATAGCCAACTTCTTCGACTGCGGATCAGGGGTGTGCCATCAGGTCTTTCCAGAGCATGGCTTCGCCCTGCCAGGCCTGCTCGTCGTCGGTGCAGATTCGCACTCCTGCACCTACGGAGCCTTCGGGGCTTTTGGCACAGGCGTTGGCGCCACAGACATGGCAGAGATTTACTCAAGTGGTCGTCTCTGGTTCAGGGTTCCAGAGACCATGGCCCTCAAGATCGCGGGAATCCCTAAGCCCTTCGTCTCTGCCAAGGACATAGCTCTCATGGTGATAGGCAAGGTCGGAGCAGATGGAGCGACCTACAAAGCGGTGGAGTACATAGGCCCGGTTGTGGATGAGATGAGCATCTCTGGGAGGATGACGCTTTGCAACCTGGGAGTCGAGATGGGGGCAAAGGCGGCAATAGTTCAGCCTGACGCAAAGACCGATGCCTGGCTCGTGGGCCGCGCCAGGCAAGACTATCGGCCCATCTATTCAGACCCGGATTCCTATGATCACGAGCACGAGTATGATATAACTGACCTCGAGCCGCAGATAGCAGCACCCTTTCGCGTGGACAATGTCAAGCCCGTCTCGGATCTGGAGGGACTGGAGATCGACCAGGTCTTCATAGGCACATGCACCAACGGCAGGCTGGAGGACCTGGAGATCGCTGCCGAGATCATGAAGGGAAGGCAGGTTAAAGTGAGGACACTGGTCATCCCTGCCTCGCGGGAGGTCCTTTTGGGGGCTCTGCAACAGGGAATCATAGAGACTATGGTGCGGGCAGGGGCCATGATAGCACCACCCGGATGTGGGCCATGCCTGGGCGCGCACATGGGCGTTTTGGGAGAGGGCGAGGTCTGCCTGTCCACCTCCAACCGCAACTTCCCAGGGAGGATGGGAAAAGGCGGGAAGGTCTATCTGGCGTCGCCTGCAACTGCTGCTTTTGGGGCCATCAAAGGATACATAACCAGACCTGAAAAATTGGCGGCAGACTAGGGCATGAAGTTCGACCTGCACATTCATTCCAATTACTCAGACGGCCATGCCAGCGTAGCGGAGATAATAGACGCAGCCGTGCATAGAGGACTGGATGGCATCGCCCTCACCGATCACGACAACATGCGGGGCATTCCTGCAGCCCGCAAATACATCAAGGAGCGGAAGCTCGACCTGATTTTAATACCAGGAGTGGAGGTCACCACCTCGGAGGGACATCTGCTGGTCCTGGGAGTCGAGGAGCCGCCGAAGCGAAAATTGAGCCCCGAGGAGACCATCGAGGCGGCCCACACATTGGGCGGAATCGCCGATGTTCCGCATCCTTACCATCCCTTTCGAAACGCCATCGGCAGGATTCCAAATGCCGATGCTGTGGAGGTCTATAACTCAAAGCATATCTTTGGTCTTGCCAATGGCAGGGCCTGGGTCGAGGCTAGGAGACGTCACATGCCCATGGTGGCCGGGAGCGACTCGCATTTTGCCGAGACCGTAGGATTGGGAGTGACGGAGCTAGATGCGGAAGATGTGGATGAGGTGCTGGAGGCGATACGGGCCGGGCGGACGAGGATTTTAGGACGCCGGACGCCGCCTAAGTACTTTGCGGGAAATATGTTTACATATATTTTCAAGAGGATCGTGAAGAAGTGATCATGAGAATCCTGGCTGTAGGAAGGCTTCGGGAGAAGCACTGGCAGGATGCAGCCTATGACTACGCCCGACGCCTGAGGCCCTATGCACGCCTGGAGATTGGAGAGCTCCCCGAGGTTCGAATTCCGGAGAATGCCTCTCGCGCAGAAGAGGTGAGAGCGATGAATCAGAATGCTTTTGCCATTCACGAGATTCTGAGTCGGCATGGCGGGCATGTTGTCGTTCTGGATAGAAAGGGGAAAGCTATGGACTCGCTGGAGCTGGCCAGATGGCTGCAGACAGGGCTCCTCGAAGGCAGAAACGAGATCACATGGGTGATAGGTGGCCCGCTGGGCCTGACATCTTCTGTGCTGGAGAGAGCCGATCTCGTCTTATCGCTCTCCCGTATGACATTCCCCCATCAGATGGCGCGGCTCATGCTCATGGAGCAGATATACCGCAGCTTCAGAATAATGCATCACGAACCGTACCATAAGTGACCTCCTCACAGATAAGTGACTCAGCTACAGTAACACGGCATCAAACGAGGCTCATCAGAGGGTAGTCCTTTGCAGCGTCGTACTCCAACCTGGCGCGAACAAGTTCACCCTCAAAATCTATTTCTACCTCTGCAGTTATCATCCTTCCCTCCAGTTCGCCGTATCCGAAGACGTTCTCCTTCAGCATATGCCTGTTTAAGCTGACGACAACCTTTCGAACATAAGGCTGAAGGGAGATGCTGTCTTGCATGGCTCTCTCAAGGCTGCCAGCAGTTTTGATGCTCACTGGAGTTCCTACGAACTGATGATAGAGTGCTCCCAGCTTGATGCCTGCCTCAAAGGCGGCTATCTCCCTTTTTGTAGGCACGAAATCACCACCGGACTCATCAGATAAACGATAATAATCGCAATCAACAGATGCGATGAGTATGTAATATCCTTCTGCAGCCAGACTAGGATTCCTGCAGCCAGAAATGCCAGCACGAGAAATGCTGCAGACTTCTGGTCACGCATCTTTGGATAGGAGACGCTGCTCACCATGAGCATGGCAAGCAGGAGCATGAAAATCAGTGTTATGATTTGAGATCCCAGTAGAACGCATCCTGAAAGGGCGATTCCTGCAGCAGGTATCGGGAGGCCCTCGAAGAACTGGTCGCTTTTGCTGTCAACATTGAACCTGGCCAGCCTCAAGGCCCCGCAGAGCAGATAGAAAATCCCAGCAGGCCAAAAGTTGGGCGAATCGAAGGCTTTGAGTGCTAGAAATGCCGGCGCAACACCAAAGGACACAAGGTCGGCAAGCGAATCCAGGTTTGCACCTATCTGGCTGGATCCCAGTCTTCTTGCCAGAAATCCATCCAGACCGTCTGCTATTGCTGCAAAAATGATGAATATCACTGCAAGCAGCGTTGAATTATGATCTGGGGCTTGACCGGCTGCCAATAAAGCACATAATCCAAAGGCGGCATTGAGAAGGGTGAAATAATCCGGCGCTCTCAGTGCCTTGAGGACGTTCATGGACGTCTCACCGCGATAATGGTCTCCCCAGCTCTAACTTTTTCGCCCAGCCTGATTTGCAGATCATAGCTCTTGGGTATTGTAACCTCCACCCTGGAGCCGAAGCGGATCATGCCTAATCTCTCTCCCCGAGCCACCCGGTCCCCAGGGCGAACATAGCAGATGATCTCACGTACAATCGTCCCAGTTATCTGTCGTATCTCGATAATCCCATCGATGGTCTCGAGTTTTATCCTGTTTTGTTGGTTGTTGCTCGCCTGACATAAAAATGCCGGGAGATGCCCTCCTTTCCGATATTCTGTCTTTTTCACTACCCCATCCAGAGGCGCCCTGTTCACATGCACGTCTGACGGCCCCATGAATATTGTAACTGCATCATCAGTGGCCTGGATGACCCTGCCGTCTGCGGGAGCGACCATGCCATCTCCCAGTGGCAAACGATCCGGGTCCCTGTGAAAGAAGAGCATGAAGGCCGATCCAAGCAGGGCTACGACAGAAAAATACCAGTTTCCAATTGCGACCAGTGCAGCCGTCAAGAGAATAGGCGCTGAGATCCAGGCCGTAGAATTCCTGGCAATCTTCAAGCCGCTTCGCCTCCTGGATGTCTTAGCTCTGCTGCCAGCTCATCTATCTCCAACAAAAGCTCAGGCAAGAGCAAGAACACCAAATAGGATATTGCCAGAAGGGCAAGCGTTGAACCCACCTTGGCTATGACATTATGAGCGATGTTGAAGCTGTCGGACCCAAACCAGCCGTAACCGTAGGCCATCAGCACAAAGCTGTTTCTCACTATATTCAGAATATAGATCGTGCTTGTCGAAGTCAACAGTGCAGCTATTCTTCGACCTGGCGGAGCATCAACGGATAAAATCACTCCCGCAAATAGAGCCATGCTCTCGATGGCTGTGCAGGCCAGTATGATCTCCACGGACCTGCCATTCAGGGCCACGACGTTCCATCCCTCCATGGCTACGGGGATTGAGAATAACCTGAGCGTTTCTGCTGTCGTCTGGGTCGTAAATCCTATAAGTCCGTCTCTTAGCGGCTCGATCGTGGCAAATGGAAAGTAGAGGATTCCACAAACTGCTGCAGCGTAGCTCGCCCAGGCAGAGGCGGATGAGGAGAATCCCTTTCGCAACACCCTTTGGGCCATGCAAAAACAAAGGAGCGCCGCAGCCAAGGCTAAAGCAACATTGAAGTAGTCCTCAATCGCAAGATAGTGAGCTGGCTGGCTGAGCCAAAAAAATGCAAAGATGGCCCATCCTGCAGCCGCAAGAGAGCTCTTTTTCATCAGAGCTGATGCCAGAAGAAGGAGAAGGCCAATCCAGAGGGCACAGGAAACCAGCCAGTCCAATGTCATCTATCATAGAACTACCACAGGTTTATTTAGCATTATCTACACACATCGATTAATTATGATTCTGGGCAACTATGATTCTGGGGCCGCCTTGGGAGAGACCATCCGGTAGGTAAGATTGATTATGGATCGAAAGGGCTTGATTCTTGTTTCTGTCGCAATCATGATAGCCTCAGCCTATGCAGTGGCGACTTCGAGCGATTCGTCGTCGGACAACACTGGTGCAGATCGAAAGATCGATCCAGCGTTGGTAGAGCATCTGTTGGCAGGAGATAGCAAAAAGATACCAGTAATCGTCCTTCTTAAAGGCGAAAGCGACCAAAAGCTCGAGGGCCTTGATGTGAAATACAGGTACAGACTTATTCCTGGTGTGGCAGGAGAGGCTGCGCCAAGTGCAATTGATGATATCGCAAAGAGCAATTTTGTTCAGGGCATCTATTATGACGAGTCTGCTCAGATATCGACTCCCAATAATAATTCGTCTGGTAGCGAAGCGTTCTATGGGTCCTCGTCTCTGTCCGCATCTCAATATATCGGCGCAGATAAACTCTGGAAGAGAGGGATTGACGGAAGAGGAGTAACTGTAGCTGTAATTGACTCCGGGATCGACGAGAATCACCCAGATTTGGTTGGCAAGGTCGTTGGAGAGAAGAACTTTCTGGCAGACGAGACGACCACAGATGATCTCCTGGGCCATGGAACCATGGTTGCTGGCATCATAGCTGGATCTGGCGCGGCATCGAATGGTAAGTATAGAGGAGTGGCGCCAGGAGCGGACCTTCTCAGTGTAAAGGTGATCAATAGCAAAGGAGAAGGCAGGGTGTCTGATATCATTGCCGGGATAGAATGGGCCATTTACAATGGTGCCGACATTCTGAGCCTGAGCCTTGGCGGCATAAATTTGGGCGAGACAAATCCGCCTATAACCATGGCTGCTGACAAAGCTGCTGATGCCGGGGTCGTGGTCTGCGTTGCAGCAGGAAACCGCAACAGCAGCAAAGCAGAAGGTCAGACCTTTGCCAGTCAGGCTGACAGCGACAGATCAACGGTTGACCTATCCCAGGTGGACGGCGAAAATAAAGATGTATACCTGCTCCTTGTTCCAATCGTTCTGGCTCTGCCACCCGGTCTTATCGACTCTCCAGGAGATGGCGTGAAGGTCATAACCATGGGGGCAACAGATTACAATGGCCATATGGCTGGCTTTTCTGGGTCGGGACCGACAAGAGATGATAGGATCAAGCCCGATGTCGTAGCCCCTGGCGTGGGCATAGTCTCGACTATTCCGCCGGGCTTGGAAAAACCCGATTACATTGACGAATATTATGCGCGGGAGTCTGGCACCAGCCTCTCTACGCCAGTCGCAGCGGGCTTTGCTGCATTGATGCTCCAGGAGAACGCAAACATCACGCCTGCTGGAATCAAGGCCGTCATGATAAGGGGGGCTCATAAGCTGAACAACAGCCTGGGTGAGCAATACGAAGAATACTATCAAGGAGCAGGCCTTCTGGATGCTCCTCGCTCCTATCAGCTTGTGAGCGACGATGTTTGTGGGGTTATCCCCGACCAGTGGATTGCAGGTCGCTGGGCATATCTGCCTGCGGGCAAAGGGGTTTATGTGGGCCTGGATACAGGCGCAGACAGGCCTCAAAAGAAGCTATATGCCCTGGCTCCTGGCGATGAGGACTGGAATACCCGATTCGTGCTCTTCAGCAACCGAGAAAGGGTGGACCTGAAGGTCTCAGCCTCTGGGCCGATCTCGGACTGGATCAGCCTGCAGGCGCTTCCCAGACAGATCGATGCCAATTCTCAAGTGGTCTTTGCGGCATCTATTGCCGTTCCAAATGGCACATTGCCTGGAATTTATAGCGGTTCCTTGGATGTCACTGAGAGTGGCAAGAGCATCTTGAGCATACCGGTGCACTTAACAGTGGCAGAGCCGCTCGAGATCTCCAAGGGACTTGGCAGCCGGACAGGCACTTTGAGTGGAAACCAATGGGATTACTACTACCTGGATGTGCCGAAGGGCGCAGGTGTTATCAAAGCCGAATTGAAATGGAATGTTAACTCCAGCCTCGACCTCTTCCTGCTGTCGCCCACAAGCGAGTATTATTCAGGCACGCCAGAAGGCCTGGAGGAGAGCATGAAGATTGAAAGTCCGCCTTCTGGGCGGTGGCTTATGGCGGTGCATAGCGAGAATTCATCGCTGCCCGTAAACTACACTTTGGATGTTGAGTGCTACCTGATAAAGACAGATCCCCAAAGGTGGAACATAGACTCGGCAACAGCGGGAACAAGTACAGTGGCCAAGTTCATAGTTGAGAACAGAGGTCCGGCTCTCGAGGATCTGAGGTATGAGGCCTCTACAGAGAACTCGACCTCTTGGGAATTTCCAGGCCACGTGGGATACAAAGAAACTTGGAATAAAACAATAAACGTTACAGAAAAGACCCGGATGATCTCTGCTGAGCTTAGAGCCAACGGAGGCAGCAACAAGAGCGAAGTAGCTCTTGTATTCGAGAATCCCGAGGGAATCGCAAAGGAAGAAAATGCTGCCTTGGGTTCCGGCGATGTCGGGCCTGTGGAGATCTTCAATCCAGAATCTGGCCGCTGGACGCTAAAAGTCTATGGATATGATGTTCCCAAGGAGGGACAATCTTTCCTCGTCAGCGTCAAGATGTATGAAGAGGCGCCATGGAACTGGATCACGATCGATGGCCCAGGGCGTTTGGAGAGCGATTCCAACGAAACAGTGGAAGCTAACCTTACGATTCCCAGGAACATATCCCTGACCAGGTTTGCTGGACATATCAACATCTTCTCTGGCAATCGGACCGTCCAGATTCCAATAAAAGTCGCTGTGGCCGGGGCCACCCTTGAAGGTTTGACCTCCACGAATGTGACAGATATCGACCATGATGGACACTTCGACAGCCTCGACCTGGGGTTCAAAGTGAACGCCACGACCTGTGGCGATCTTCGGCTTAATGGAGTGCTGACCGACTGCAGTGGCAATGTGATCGACCTTTTCAGCCGCAGCTTCAGGTCTCAGAAGAGCAGCAGCATTGATATCAGCTTTAACGGCAGCAACATCTGGATGAAAGGCAAGTGCGGGCCTTTGAAGATACGGAACTTGATCCTGTACGACGGGCTTGGCAATTTCGTTGACAGGTACGAGAAAAACATAACCATCGAGAAGGATCCCAAGCAATTCCAAGCCCCTGCGGCCTATTTCACAGGCGGCTTTGTCAACCTGACTTCCAGCAGCAAAATCAAAGTTGGTGTCAATGTGTCAGTGACCAAGGCCGGAGACTACCAGGTAAGCGGCACAATTGTAGATGATAATGGTGCATTGCTTGGCGAGGACAGCGTGAAAGCCAGGCTTGTGCCGGGCAATTCCACAATCGTCCTGGAGTTCAACCCCACAAAGTTCATGATGCTTGGGGATATCACGCGTGTGCACCTCGTAGATCTGGTCTTGAGTCGTGATGGGTCTGAGCTGGAGAGAAAGGACGATGCCTGGGTATCTGATGATATGTCCCCAAAGGGTTTTGGAGCTGGCAGAAGCGAAGGGAACGCTAATAATTCCAATAACTACAGCACTGCAGGTGTGATCCGGATGCAAGATGGCAAGGTTGTGATATCTTGAGCCACTCTCCTTTTCAGCGGCTTTTCTAATGGATCTGAAAGATGTCTCTCGTTCGCATAACTAGGGAATCGGGCATTCCCCTTGTGGGGTGTTTATACTTTGGCGTGATCGACCGGGGAAGCAATCTCTTGCAGATCAGGCCGGGCTGCAACTGCAACCTGAACTGTCCCTTTTGCTCGGTCGATGCGGGCCCAAAATCCAGGACCAGAGTGACCAACTACGAGGTAGAGCTGGATTATCTGGTCGAAGCAGTTGAAGAGATTGCACATTTCAAAGGTCCTGGAGTGGAGTGTCACATCGACTCACCTGGGGAGCCCATGCTATATCCGCAGATAACAGAGCTTGTGCAGAAGTTGAAGGCCATCGAAGAGGTAGCTGTCGTCTCCATGCAAAGCAACGGCACAATCCTCGACGAGCTGAAGATAAAAAAGCTTGAGAAGGCGGGCCTTGACAGAATCAACCTCTCAATTCATGCCCTCTCGCCAAAGCTGGCAAAGTATCTATCTGGCGTCCCCTGGTTTGATATCGAGAAGGTCAAAGAGGTAGCCTGGAAAATTGTGGAAAGCGATATAGATCTATTGGTCGCACCCGTCTACATCCCAGGGGTAAATGATGAAGAGGTTTGCGAGGTGATCAAATTCGCACTGCAAATTGGTGCGGGCAAGAGGTGGCCGCCCCTCGGCATTCAGAAATTCGAGCACTATCGGTTGGGCAGGACGCCAAGCAAGGTAAAAGCTCAGAACTGGTGGCGCTTTTATAACATCACGATGCGTGAGTGGGAAAAGCAGTTCTCAATACCACTTCGCCTAAAGCCGCAGGACTTCGGGATCGTAAAGAGGCCTATGATCCCAATCATCTTTGAGAGGAAAGAGAAGGCCAGGGTGGAGATCATGGCTCCAGGCTGGGTGGGCGGCGAGCAGCTGGGGGTCGCCAGGAATCGCGTCGTCTCGGTGATGCATTGCCCTGTAAAAACAGGTAGCGTGCGAGTACAGATCGTCAGCAATAAGCACAACATCTACGTCGCAGTTCCGGCTTAAGCTGACCTGGCATACCAATCACTTTGGCAATTTTCTATTCATAGGTCCCTCGACATGCGAGATAGCCTGTTGATCAGCCAGTTTGTCAAAAAGCCCGTGAGGAAGCAGACGAACATGGTGGAAAAAGTTCTGCTCTGCGAGTTGGCATTGAAGGCTATCAGGCCGGAGCTGAAGAGCAGATAAGCCATGTAACCGAATATCAGGCTTAGCAGTGGTATGGCCATATACCACAATCTCTTGTATCTGGTCACCATGCCGTCTCTGCGCAGATCATCGGCCACGCCAGTTAGGATCTGGGCAGAGGAGCCAAGGCCTGCGAAGAAGGCGGACCAGAGTGGAACATCAAGGATGCTGGCTTGTGCATACCGATAGATCAGATAGCCGAAGAGGAATATGGACAGGGTTCCGAAGATGACTGCATAGAGGCCGTAGAGCTTGAAGAAGTAGGAGAGCGTCCGCAAGCTATGGAATCTAGACCCTTTGATCTGAAACTTGGCCCCATTGATTGCACTTGTAAGCTCATACTTTGCTCTGTCGTAGTAAAGATAAGCGTCTGCAATGTTCTCTTTATTGAACTCCTTCAGGGCGAGTACATAAAAGTCGTAGCTCTCTTTTATGTCGATGGAACTCCTGTGAGCTGCCTGTAGCATGCGATCCAGTCTCTTGAGGTTTACCTCTACCTCTGATCCGGACTCTGGGATAGAACAGACTTGGGAGTTCACATTGAGTTACTTGCTAAATTAGTATATATAGTTTTTGTCGTTGAAGACTGCATACAGTAATAAAATAATTCTATTAGTTTTGAATCAAAATAGCACAAAGCTTTAAATTAAATAAGATATAGCTGAAATTAGCGCAAAGAGTACTTCTTGATTCGCACTAAATCAATCATGCAATTCAGCGAAGAGCCATTTTAAGATCCTCCGTTTCAATGGTGCTTTGTGCACTATGTTTCCGTCAACAAATGACAGGATGGCATTTTCAGGGATCCTGATTTGACCGATCTCCTTCATCATGCTCTCTGCAATGAGACAGCATTCGTCAAGGCCAGGTTTCGAAGAGTTACCATTATCTTTAATAATTTCATGCATAAGTATGAGTTACATCTATTAATTAAAAATTTTTCTGTTATACCTACAATTCAAATCCACTCATCATGATATGAGAAAAGTTAAATATTTCATGCGCTTTTATTATCCTCAGCACGACACAAAATACTGAAGGAATTGCTATTGATAACGGCCGTAAAGTATCGATATGTTAATTTGGGATCGTTAGACTTGCGATGACGACAGCGAAACTTAGATTTACCTCGTAGATAGACATTATGCACAAGAGAATGCTGGCTAAAAATGAAATCACAAGGGATTAAATAATGATCAGGTTAACCGCTTACATCTCAGGAAGAGTTCAGAGGGTCGGCTACAGAGCCAAGGTAGTCTCTCAGGCTTTGGAGATGGGCTTAGCGGGCATCGTTCAGAACCAGCCAGACGGCCGGGTACTGGTGATTGCTGAGGGCGAGAAGAAGGAGGACCTGGAAAGGTTTGCCTCGGCAATTCGTATTGAGAACGCCTTCATCCATGTGGATGATCTCAGTGCTGAATATACCGAAGGAACAGGAGAGTACTCAACTTTTCGGAAGGTCACAGGTCCAAACGAGGTTGGAGAACGTCTTGACGACGGCATTGAGATTCTGAAGGAGATAGTCATCAGCCTCAAAAACCTCACCACCACCACCAAAGATGGCTTCGAGAACCTTACCACCATAACTGAGGATGGCTTCGAGAACCTTACCACCATGACTGAGGATGGCTTCGAGAA
>JAAZNX010000193.1 GCA_012798025.1 Methanothrix sp.
GAGCTTTCATAAAGTCAGGTGGCGTGGTGGTGAGCCTGGTTCCATCCTTGCTGACCAGGCACCCCAAATTTACTGTAGGACTTGGCGATACCTCCACAGCTGTGACATTTTACGAGGAGATAATGGCGATCAATCAGCTCTATCTTCCATAAATGCGAACTTCCCCACTGTCTGCCGTCGAATACCTTTAGATACTTTGCCACTTTTAGTTACTTCGGATAATGACTGCTGATCTCGTTGCCAAGTGGGAGGAGTTCCTACGCTCCCGTTACTGGGATGACCTGCTGGAGCTGGCAGATTCTTACCCGGACGAGCGCAGCCTTGTGGTGAAGTTCCCGGATTTGGATCGCTACGATCCGGAGTTTGCAGAGGAGCTGCTGGAGAGACCTGAACAGGTTTTGGAGGCTGCACAGGCAGCTCTGCTGCAGCTCGACCTGCCCATGGATGTCTACATGGACAGGGCACATGTGCGCATCGCCGAGCTTCCTCGCCATTACAAGACCCGCGAGCTTCGTTCTGACCATATCGGCAAGTTGATAGCTATCGAAGGACTTGTCAGGACTGCTACTGAGGTCCGGCCTAAGATCGTCTCTGCCGCCTTCCAGTGCCAGAGATGTGGCTACACATTTTTCAAGGAGCAGACTGGCAATAAGTTCGATGACCAAAACCTGAAGTGCCAGAACCAGGCATGCGACAGGGGCGGGCCCTTCAAACTGATCCTGGCCCAGTCCAAGTTCGTCGATGCCCAGAAGATAAGGGTGCAAGAGTCCCCAGAAGACCTGCGGGGCGGAGAGCAGCCTCAGACGCTCGATGTCGAATTGGAGGACGACCTGGCAGGTCAGATCTTCCCTGGCGACAGGGTGATCGTCAACGGTGTCCTCAAGTCTTTCCAGCGTTCAAGCCCACAGCAGGGCAAGAGCAATTACTTCGATCTGTTTCACAAGGGCATCTATGTGGAGATGAAAGAGCAGGAGTTCGAGGAGATAGAGATATCCCCCGAAGATGAGAAGCTTATTCTTGAGATGTCTCGTGACCCAGACATCTATGATCATGTAACAAAATCGATTGCACCATCGATCTTCGGCTACGACGATGTTAAGGAGGCACTGGGACTTCAGCTAGTCTCCGGCTTCGAGAAGCACCTGCCCGACGGAGCCCGCATCCGCGGAGACATCCACATACTGCTTGTGGGAGATCCGGGGATCGCCAAATCCCAGCTTCTGCGCTACATGACCAAGATCTCGCCACGCGGCATCTACACATCTGGCAAGAGCTCCACGTCAGCTGGCTTGACGGCCACTGCTGTAAAAGACGAATTGGGCGACGGTCGCTGGACCATCGAGGCAGGTGCACTGGTGCTGGCAGACAAGGGCATCGCAGCCGTGGACGAGATGGACAAGATGGACAACGAGGACAAAAGCGCTCTGCACGAGGCGATGGAACAGCAGACGATAAGTGTTGCTAAGGCAGGCGTCATGGCGACATTGAAGTCCCGCTGCTCTCTTCTTGCAGCAGCAAACCCCAAGCTAGGCCGCTTTGACAAGTACGAGCCCATCGCACCCCAGATCAATCTCACACCAGCCCTCATGTCCCGTTTCGACCTGATCTTCGTCCTGACAGACGACCCGGACACCAAGAGGGATTCAGCGATTGCTGAGCACATCCTGAAGAGCAACTTTGCAGGAGAGCTATCAACGCAAATCTCCTGGAATCCCAAAATCTCCCAGGAGGATATCGATAACGCAATGACTGTCATAAAGCCTGTGATAGATCCAGAATTGCTCAGGAAGTATGTGGCTTATGCCCGCAAGAATATTTTCCCCACGCTCACAGATGAGGCCAAGGAGCACTTCCTTAAGTACTACGTAGGCCTTAGGAGCCAGGGCCAGGATTCAAACAAACCCGTGCCCGTCACTGCCCGACAACTGGAGGCGCTGATTCGCCTGGGCGAGGCGAGTGCCCGTCTCAGGCTGAGCGACAAGGTGACTATAGAGGATGCAAAGAGAGTGGTCAAGATTTTGGAATCTTGCCTTCGCAAGGTGGGTGTGGACCCCGAGACAGGCTTCCTGGACGCAGACATCATCGCATCCGGCACTACTAAGAGCACAAGGGATAGGACTAAATCGGTGATGGACATCATAAGAGATATAAGCAAAGAGAATAAGGGTCCGGCTCCCAAGGAGGATGTACTGGATAGAGCTGAGGAGCTGGGCATAGAAAGGGCTAAGGCTGAAGAGATCATCGACCGGATGAGAAGAGATGGGGATGTCTTCGAGCCACGACCAGGTATGTTGAAACTTCCTTAAATGATTGCCATGTGTGAGGATTCTGAATCTGAAGAGATGTACCTCAAGACCTACAGGCACGGGTCCGAGGTGCTCATTGCCGTCTGCGACTGCGAGATCCTGGGAAAAACGTTCAATGAGGGCCATCTCCATTTGGAGGTTAGCCAGGACTTCTTTGGCGAGGATAAGGCTACGCCTTCTGATGTAAAAGCAGCTTTGTCTGGGGCGACAATGGCCAACTTCATGGGCTGCCGTTCAGTTGAACATGCCATATCGCTTGGCTACGTAAAAAGAGAGAACGTCATCTCCATCGAGGGGGTTCTATATGCCCAGATGGTGCGAATGTGATTAGGTCCATTTGTCCCAGGTGCGGCCAGCCTGCCGAGCAAGAGCTGTGCCCAAAATGCGCTCTGGATTTGGCGGAGCTCTTTCGTTTTCCCGATCTGGTGGAGGTTACTTTATGCTCTGTGTGCGGTTCGCGGCAGATTAAAGGAAAGTGGCAGCTTCCTGACGATCGCTCCAAAGAGGAACTTGCATCCCGGGCAGCAGTCGATGCCATCTGGTTCCATGAAGATTTCAGCGAGCCAAAGATCGAGATAGATCTCAGACAAATAGGCGCCACTCGATATCTAGCTAAAGTCGACATCAAAGGTGTCTTCAGGGATCGGACAGTTGAGGAGCACTGTGAGATTCCTGTCAGGATAAAGCTGGTGGCATGTGACCGCTGCAGCCGTATGGCTGGAAAGTACTTCCAATCAACCGTCCAGGTTCGTGGAAACAGAACCCGAGGTTTGACCCGGCATGAGATCGAGCAGTGCAAAAGCATCGCCAGATCTATGGCAGACGCCGGATACAGGAGCGGCGATCAGCTCTCCTTTATACAGGAGATGAAAGAGGTCAAAGGCGGCCTGGATATCGTCCTAGGCTCGACCCAGCTGGGAAGGCATATGGCCAGGGCAATCTACGAGCGCTTCGGCGGAAAGCTCCTGGAGTCTTGCAAGCTGGTTGGAAAGAAGGACGGCCGCGATGTATACCGTTCCACTCTATTGGTCAGATTCCCAAGGCTGAAGCGGGGCGACATCGTATCCTTTCGTGGCTCCTTCTTCGAAGTTACGGGTTTCGAAGGCAAGATGGCATCGATCACGTCTCTTCGAGAAGGCCGCAGGTCCAGCCTGAGCGAAGAGGTTGCAGAGGCCATAGAGATCTTGGGAAACAGGGCAGACGCAAAGAAAGCCATGGTGATCCTGGCTGACGATGACGCCATGGAGATTTTAGACCCAGAGACTTTCAAAACCACCCTCGCGTCCAACCCAAAGGGACTGAAGCTTGGGCCCGGCGAGGAGGTGACAGTAATGAGGACTGTGAACGGATTTATAGTATTGGAGTGACTTTTATATATCCTGACCAACTCTTATGCTCAGACCTTCGCCCAAAAAGTTCTTAAACTAGTTTTGTGCAATTTCTATTGGTAGAAGCACGCATTTGAGCTTCGAATCACATGATGATTAAGCCCCTTGTGTAATTAAGGGCGATGAAATGCCAGCTAAGTGAGGACTAGAACGCTCATGTGTGGGCATTTCTATCTAATGCTCCATGATATTGGCAAATGGACACTAAAATAGTTGGATGAACTCATATTCACCATCATTCACTGCTCATTGCTCGCCTGGATCTGATGAGGCTGTACTGCGACAAAGGTCGCGAACTGGTCTTATAAGGCTATTGATAGCCTTGGCTATTCGAGTGTGGGTGTGACTTTTATCTAACTATTTTAAAATAAGAGGTGTCTTTATATGCAAAATGTTGATACAACTAAATATGTAATTTATGCAGATATAACAGCAGAGGGGATAGTGGAGCGGCCAGACGTGGTCGGTGCCATTTTCGGTCAGACCGAAGGTCTCCTCGGGAGCGACCTCGATCTTCGAGATCTACAAAAAACTGGGAGACTTGGTAGGATAGACGTTCAAATAACGTCGAGCTCTGGCAAGTCCAGCGGCACCATCTCCATTCCCTCCAGTTTCGATAAGGTTGAGACTGCTATCCTAGCCGCAGCTCTAGAGACCATAGATCGCGTGGGACCTTGCATTGCTCGCATTGTCATCAACCGCATAGAAGATGTAAGGGCCTCTAAGAGAAAGTACGTGATAGATAGGGCCAAGCGTATCCTTGTGGAGATGTTCGACGAGAACATCCTTGAGACTGAGGAGAT
Source organism: Methanothrix sp. (assembly GCA_012798025.1). Taxonomy (GTDB): domain Archaea; phylum Halobacteriota; class Methanosarcinia; order Methanotrichales; family Methanotrichaceae; genus Methanothrix. Next base: position 4,498 of record JAAZNX010000193.1, read on the forward strand.
CACTGAGGAGATAAAGCAATCTGTGCGCGTTGAGGAGATAACGCACCTGGGAAAGGACAGCCTTCCCGCAGGCCCTAATGTGCTGGACTCGGATGCTATTCTTGTGGTAGAAGGCCGGGCAGATGTTCTCAATCTGCTCAAGTACGGCATCAAGAATGCTGTGGCTGTGGGTGGAACCAACGTGCCTCCAACGATTGCCGATCTATGTTCCAAGAAAGTGGTCACGGCTTTCACAGACGGCGACAGGGGAGGTGAGCTCATCATCAAAGAGCTGCTTCAGGTCGCAGACATCGATTTTGTGGCCAGGGCTCCTGAGGGCAAGAGCGTTGAGGATATGACTCAGAAGGAGATCGTCCGGGCGTTGCGCCAGAAGATCCCCGTGGAACAAGTGCTGGATCTATATAAGATCAAGAGCCAGCCCAAGAGACGGCGCGATCTCACAACCAAGAGAAAAAGCCTCATCCGCGAGAAGCCTCTTTGCATCAAAAATGCTGCTGAACGAGCTGAGGCCATTGCACCGCGCCGCATCGTTCCTCGCGAGGTCATGCCAAGAGCCGTTCCAGGAGCCATCCAGGAAGCTGAAGAGATCCCAATATCCGCCACTGCTCCTGAACCAGTCCCCGAGCCGGAGAGAGAATGGTTCAGACAGCATGTTGATGAGCTTGACGGCACGCTCTCTGCAAGGCTGATGGACAGGAATCACAACGTCCTGAGAGAGGTAGCTGTGCGGGATCTGGCCAGAGAGCTGAAAGAGTCCAATGGAGATGTCAATGGTGTGATCTTCGACGGCGTGGTTACACAGCGCATCCTGGATATCGCAGCAGAGAAGGGGCTAGAGTACCTCATAGGAGCGAAACTGGGCAACATCGCCAAGAGCCCTGTATGCGTCAGGGTCCTCACCAAAGAGGCATGAGCATCCAAATTTTTTCTCATCCTGGATCCTTTGGGGTTACATCAAAATGGAGTTCAAACAATGCATTGTGGTTCGTGAGGACCTGAAGCTTTCAGCCGGCAAGCTGGCCGTCCAGGTGGCCCATGCTGCCGTGATGGCGTTGGAAAGAGCAGAGAAGATGGACAAGTCCTTAGTCGCAGACTGGAAGGCGGAAGGCCAGAAGAAGGTGGTCCTAAAAGTGTCAGGCGTGCCGGACCTTTTTCGGATCAGGGAGGACGCAGAGCGGGCCGGAATTCCCAGTGCCATCGTGGCCGATGCAGGCCTAACTGAGATCCCTCCTGGGACAATAACTGCTTTAGGTCTTGGACCCGCTCCCGACAAGCAGATGGATAAAGTGACTGGCAGGCTAAAGCTGATCTGATATTTGCTATTTTTGAGGCAAGATGCTGGTTGCAACTGATCTGGATAGAGCCCTGGGAATGGATTACTACGCCACAGAAACTCCAGGATGCGGAGGCGTCATTCGCAGCAGTCCAGAGGACTTCCAGGTCGATGAGGTCTACGAGGACCTCAGATACGAGGGCGGAAGGTATCTCATATTGGAGGTGGAGAAGAAGAACTGGGATACTCATCGCCTTGTTCGTGAGATGTCCAGGCAGCTTCGCATCAGCCAAAAGAGAATCAGCTGGGCAGGAACCAAGGACAAGCGTGCGGTAACCCGTCAGCGCATCAGCATCATGAACCTGGACGAATCTGAGCTGAAGAACGTCGCTCTGCCAGATCTGAAAATAAAGGTGTTGGGCAGGACTAACCGTTCTGTTGGCCTGGGAGATCTCCTGGGAAATAGGTTCAAAATCACCATTCGTGATCTGACCTGTCCTGAGCCAGAGAGCCGTCTTGCTGGCATCACAGAGGAGATCATGCGTCTGAAGGGAGTTCCAAATTATTTTGGAGTGCAGAGGTTCGGGGATACGAGGCCTGTGACTCATAAGGTGGGCGAGGCTTTGGTGCGGGGCGACATAGAGGGTGCTGTCTTCACATATCTTGCATTGCCATTCCCAGGCGAGCCTGAGAGGACGAAGGAGGCGCGCGAGCAGCTCTGGCAGAGCCGGGACGTCTCTTCGGCCCTCAAGAGCTTTCCTGGTTATTTGCACCACGAGCTGGCTATGCTGAACTTTCTGATCGAGCATCCCCGGGACTATGCACATGCATTCGATGTTCTTTCCATCAATCTGAGACGCCTATTCGTTCATGCCTACCAGTCATATCTTTTCAACAAGATCCTCAGCAAGAGGCTGAAGGCAGGCCTGCCGCTGGACAGAGCCGTGGAGGGAGATGTGGTCTGCTTCTCCAGGGGCGGTCAGCCTGACATCGACAGGCTCCAGCCAGTGACTTCAGATAACCTGGTTGCCGTGAATCGGCTGGCCGAGCGCAGTCGGGCATTTGTCACACTGCCTCTAATCGGCTTTGAAACCGACCTTGCAAAGGGAGCAGAGGGTGAAATAGAGAATGCAATTCTCCGGGAGCAGAGCGTGGCCCCTCAAGACTTTCGCATTGAATCCAACCCTGAACTGGGCTCAAGAGGAACGAGGCGCACTGCCCTGCTGAGGGTCGCTCCCACCATCACATGCGAGGGCCGTAGCGCAAAACTGGATTTCTTCCTGCCCAAAGGCGCATATGCCACTGTGATATTGCGCGAATACACCAAGAGCGTTACTGTTATCCCCAAGGAAGCGGGAGGGCTTGAAACGTGCAACTAGAACTGGAAGACCCATATGTGGTTGTCTACAGGCAGATCCATGCCATAGTCGATGCAGACGAGAGACAGGTGGAGCTCCTCGAGCGCTCCAACTGCTATGGCGGGTCGGCCTGGGCTCAATATCATTACTCAAAAGGACCGCTGGTAATCAGTGCCCGCAACCTAGGCGATTGGTTCCGCTACATGATATCGCCGGGACATGTCGATCTGGA
>JAAZNX010000152.1 GCA_012798025.1 Methanothrix sp.
ACTGAGGATGGCTTCGAGAACCTTACCACCATGACTGAGGATGGCTTCGAGAAACTAGGTGGCAAGATGGACCAGACGCTAGACAAGCAGGATGAGACCATAGAAGAAATTCGAGGGCTCAGGGTCGACCTGAAGAGCTATATGGACTGGAGGTTCAAGCGCATCGAAGCCGATCTGGCAGAGCTGAAGGAGATGAAAGCGGCATTAAAAGAGAAGGGGTTAATCTGAGAAACGTTGAGCTGGAGATTCAGATTAACCTTAATCATATACCTCTTCAGTTACGAACTCGCTACAAAGACACGGAGAACTAAAAGCTGATTAGGGGATAATAATAAAATCCCTCTATGTCTTCGTGATGACCGTTTTCCCCCAGACACCCCCAAACAATAGATCGGCGACTTATATAAGTATAAATCGCTCTAAAAATATCCAATGGGTCGCAAGAGGTACAAGGACCAGATTCTACTAAACCTCTTACAAGTGTGCAGGTGGGGCAAGCAAGACGCAAATTGTCTATAAATCCGGCCTCTAATTTTCACACCATCCCATGCGAACTCCTAATCAAGAGCGTCCAGGTGGTGCGCGCAGATGGCCTGATTCGGGACGACCTCAAAGGGCAAATCGGCCGTCGGGCACATTGCTGGGAGAAGGGAGAGTCTGGTGTGGGCAGGGACAGGCGAAGGAATGCTTATAAGCTCCGATACTATCAGGGGATCAGGCGACTTAGAGTAACAATTGTGGGAAACATGCCAGGATGCCGCCAACTGAATTATTAGCGTCCCTCATGAAACTGCACTACAGATAACTTAAAGGCCTTTGAGCAGCATACCAGCACGTAAAGAAATACAAGATGCGAGATCGATATGCAACGAGTGGAGATCATTGCCAGAGGGGACGTCCAGAGGGTTGGATTCCGGGATGCAGTCCAGAGGATCGCCCGGAACCTGGGGCTCTGTGGCACCGTCCAGAACCTGGAACCTTACGATGTAAGGATCGTGGCCGAGGGAGACGAAGCTGCCTTAAAGGAGTTTGTGAAGGCCATAGACATTCAGGATGGGCCAATCAGAGTACAAGCGCTGGATGTAAACTGGGCTGCTGCGACAGGCGAATTTCAGTATTTCAAGATCCTGAGAGGGGACTGGCAGGAGGAGCTGGGAGAGAGGTTCGATGTCGCTGTCGGGCTGCTGCATAGAAGCATCGAGGTGGGCGAGCAGAGCCTGATGGTTAGCAAGGAAAACCTGATGGTTAGCAAGGAAAACCTATCCATCGGAAAGATGATGCTAGAAAAACAAGATAAAATGCTTGAAAAACAGGACAGGATGCTCGAGAAGCAGGATGAGACCCTCGGTGAGATTCGTGGCATGAGGTTAGATCTGCGAGAATATACTGACAGGCGGCTCCTTCGAATTGAGGAGGACATTGTCGAGATCAAGAGGTCGATAAGGGAGCTTGGAGGAAGCTGCAACTAGTTCTCATATGGCATTCACCACTGGATTACGTGTTTCCGAATCAGTTCGAATTGGAGGTTGCTTTAAATACCATTGCTCAACTTCCTGTCTACTATCAGGGGTTCACTCCATCTAGCCAGTTATGAATACGCTGGCATTACCACATACTTTTTTAGCGAAACACGGGCATTGAATGCCCAGCAGAGATATCATCGTCCCTTTGAGACATAGCCTTTGCGATTGCCCATGCACGGTCACCTTTCAGCGTTCTCGTATCTGCTCTTAAACGATGTGCCGAAGTTTTTATAACTGAAAGTCCACTAATATACATGAATGATGGATGACTTTTCAACTCTCATCGGGGGAATCGCAGG
>JAAZNX010000127.1 GCA_012798025.1 Methanothrix sp.
CAAGCTAACAGAATCGGATGACAAGAACACAGGTGCTGTCTTTATCTATATCATGGACGATGTTGTTCTGGCGTGCCTGAAGGTCATAGCTAGATGCGAGAGGGGGATTATAACTCCTGAGGAGGCCATCGCTGAGATTGCAGCCATAAGGTCAATAGTATTTCAGGATCATGAATCGCTGGGCGAAGATGCAGATCTGATGCTCGAGTCCCTGAAGACGTCTCTTGCAGCAGTTTTCGTCTCCAGCCAGCGTTATATTACAGGAAACTTCGACCGCGAAAGTCCTGTGGAAGAGCTTGTGAAGAATGCTATCGCTGCCGAGCAGAAGCAGGACTTGGATGGGGCCTTCGATTTGCTGAGCCAGGTGGGTGCAAGGGTCATTGGAGGAGAGATCCTCCCCGAGATGGGCGACCTGCCTTACTGCATGACAGCGGAGCTCATGGATGGAATCGATGCCATATCTGCAGCCATGCTGGGGGACGACAGCTACAAGGAGGACGATGGGACCGAGGACGACGGCAGCGAGATCTAAGTCGATCTCTCAAAGCCTCGTCGTCACCTCGCATCCGTCCTCCACAATCACGACGGTATGCTCCGCCTGAGATACAAGGGCTCCCTCTACCTCCCAGAGCACGGGATATCTGTGCACAACGCCGCTTTTCAGCAACTGCATCAGCGCAAAATCGGTTCTCTTGCCCACCAGCCAGCGTCTTGCGAAGGGAAGTGTTTTGTAGAGCTCCTGTATTTGCTTCATCAGCGCTCTTGCCTGGGGCAGCCGGACGGGCCTTGGGGCAGAAAAACCATAGATCTCATTGATCGGCGCCTCGCTGATCCTTCCAGAGCCGTTGGTAGCAAAGGGCTCGATTGCAATGACATCCCCCACCCTCAGGATCACGCCCTTTTCCACTGCTTTGTTCGGAATCACCGGGTCACCATGAGCCACGTATCTTGAGAGGCCGTGGCCTGTCAAATTTGATACCGGCCTGTAACCATAGCCTTCGATGGTCTCTTCGATTGCCGCGCCGATTTTGGCAGTGGACACTCCAGGTGCGACGAGCTCCAGCGCCACTTCAAGGGCAGCTTTCGATGCCTCTGTCAGGTCAGGATGGCCGCTAAGGTCGATGGTGATGGCGGAGTCTGCTACGTAACCGTCCAAGTGCACGCCCACATCAAGCTTGACCATGCTCTCGCCAAAGCAGCTCTCATCCTTTGGGCCAGGCGTGTAGTGTGCAGCATTCCTATCCAGGGAAATGTTACAGGGAAATGCGGGCGCTGCGCCTTTAGACCTTATCAAGTCCTCTACGAAATTTGCAAGCTCAAGCAGGCTTGCGCCAACCTCGACCCTTGAACGCGCCTCTCGCAGCACCTCTGCGAGGATCTGCCCGGCCTTCCGGTACTTCTCCAGAACTTCGGCTTGCATCAAATCAGCCCACTTGATCTCAAAGGACCAGCCTTCTTTCGAATTTTGTGATGTTCTCGCATCCCTTTTCAGTCACTGCAACCAAGTCCTCCAGTCGCACGCCGCCGATCTCTTGATAGTACAGGCCCGGCTCAACCGTCACCACATTCCCCGCCTCCAGAATCTCTCCGACCTCATTTAGCATCGGCCGCTCATGAACCTCCAGCCCCACCCCGTGACCGGTGGAGTGGGTGAATCCCCTGCCTTCACGCTCAGGATAGCCGCATTCCTGAAAGACACTGCAAACCTCATGATGGACATCTCTTCCCCTGA
>JAAZNX010000115.1 GCA_012798025.1 Methanothrix sp.
CAACCTCAAGGGACGCCATGCCGAGTACGGCAGATCCGTCGAGGACCTGACTGGTGTGTTCTCAATCGAGAAGTTCATCCAGCTCTGGGGCAACTCCACATGCGGTGCGATCAGCGTTGACTGGCTGCCCTGCATCTAAATAACAGATAAATTTATATTCGAATAAAGCTCCAGTTATCCCTGGAGCTTAAATCTCACCTTTTTTGGTGAGAAGGGATCTAAAGCTTGTTATATCATCATCGGGGGTGAATGTAACATGAAGGGAGTAGTAGTCGCAGTAGTATTAGCAATCGCCCTTGCAGGGCTATGCGGCACTGTGATGGCCAATCCGCCCATAGTTCCGCCTGTACAGTATGAGCAGTTTTGTGAAGCGCAGAAGGTGTCTGGAACGGGAGTTATCGATGTCAGCACATCGATAATCGATAAGAAAATTGCGCTCGAGTACTTCAATACAATGTCCGGAGACGGCGACTTCGAGCTTGATTCAGAGCATGCTTATTCGCAGAACGCAGACAAGTTGAAGAGAAATGTCTCCTCGGTCAATGGAGGAAATGAGTCCAACCTGAACCTCTTCGAGAGCACCAAGATGATCTATTCAGGAGCGACGCCACTGACGGGTGGGAAGTCCCTTACCTCGAAGGCCTTCTACGGAGGCATTGGGGCAAACGTTCAGGAGCTGTACTCCGTAAATGAGATGGAGCAGGATGAAACTGCATTCTTCTCCTCAACCACGCCCTACAATCCGCCTGGAAGAACGCCCGAGAATCTGGTGAAGGACCTGAAGAAAGCTGGAAGAGATACAGATGCCGTTGCGGCTCTGATGGGCAGCAATCCGGCTCATGTGATCGGCATTGAAACCAAGAATACATTCAACGGAACATGGGGCACCGACGCAACCTGGCACAAGATCTTCTACAAGGATATCAAAGCTCACGAGATGTTCACGGGAATCTTCGAAGCCGAGAAGACCATCAAATTCCATGAGAACCCGGTACCCGAGAGGGTGCGTGTACCGTGTGAAGGAATAGACTGCTAGGCTAAAAAAGCCCAGCAGCAAATCCTTTTTTTAAATTGATGGTGGGGGTAGCATGAAAGAATTGTTTCTGATATTTATCTTGATGGCTCTCCAGGCCTCTGCCACAGTCAGCGACCAGGGGATCTCATCAAGTGGCGTTTCGGGCAGCATCTGGACCAGTCCCTCTACTCCATCCATACCCTCATATCTGCCAAGTCCCTGTCCCGATCCTTCAGGCTCCCTCTTGGTGACCATCAGCCTGACAGGATCAAAGGAAGAGCCTGATAAGCAGTACACCACTCAGGGAAAGCCGCTGGATTTCATAGTTTCCGTGAAGAATACTGGATCGAGCGAGGTGGAGGCCGAGGTGTGTGTGAAGCCTGAAGGTTGCTCTCTGGATTGGTTCAGCTGGACGAGCACGAGCATGACAATTCCTGCAGGAGTCTCCCGCTCCCAAGAACTACAGGTCCAGCCAGATATGAATGCTGTGGCAGGAAAGTACAGCTTTGGAGTAGAGGCATCTGCAAAATGCATCAACTCTGGCTCAAGCGAGGCCACCTTCGTTGTACAGGCAATTGATTATGCCTCTGAGACGACGGTGAGCGGCACCGGCCAGTTCCAGATCAATAAAAACTTGAGATCCATGAACTCGGGGATCAAGTCCACAAAGAATGTGCTATTCAGTGGAAGCGTGGACGCCCTCGTTAAAAATGAGTACCTTGTGGACGAGGCAAGAGGGCGCAATGCGAACTTCCAGGAGAAGGACCAGGTAGACAATTACAATGCAGTCGTTCCTGGAGATGCACTGCTGGGGTCGGAGAGCTTCAAGAGCTCTGCGGTCTTTGGTGGAGTTGGCGCCAAAGTGCTGGAGAGCTATGATGTGCAGCAGATGGAGTTCAAGAACCAGGATTTCACCTTGCATCAAACGGGATCGCAAAAGAAGATGGCAGAGTTCAAGACCGCTGACAACTTCACAGGATACTATCTCATCGATGCCAAGCAGACGATCCCAGGACAGAAGAATCTAAAGGAGTATGAGGAATATGTAGGCTCCTTTGAGATCAACAGGAGAATACTCTTTAGGGATGCTACAAAAACCAAAACGCCTTGCCTTGGAATAGACTGCTCTAACGAACCTGGTACAAGCATTAAAACCCAAAGCACTCCCACCTTTGCAAGCCCGTGTATCAGCAGCTCATGCAACGACTTCACAAGTAAGTTGAATGAACTTGCGAAGTCCGCATGAGCATTCTTTTTTCCCGTGGTCGTTTATGCCCCAGACCCAAAGGCAGCCAAAACCTTGAAATAGGCACCTGAGAAACCATGGTGCGGGTGTTAGGGTATAATGGAGAGTTCAAGCTGGCCTGTGGCCTCTTAAAACCATTATCAAAGACCCAAGGCCAACTATAGGAGGTAGTGTGGATTTGAAACGAGACCTGATCGTTATGGCGATTGTCGTCACAGCCCTGATAGGCATAGCAGGCGCTGCCAACTACATGTACGAGAAGTCGTCGGTAAAAGGAGTGGGGTACCGAAGCCTTGAGATAGTGATCTCTACTGAGACGGGCTTTAATGGAGCAAAACTGGTCGAGAAGCAGTCGGGCTCAGGAAATGTGATCACATCCAGGATAGAGCTGGAAGCCGAAAGACAACCTTCAGACCTGACTTGCACATGGCCGACGGGCACAAACCCAATGGACTACATCAACTTCACCTCAGAGCAGGAGCTGGAATACATGCCCGTGTCTTATCAGACAGGCACCTATGACCAGAAATGGGTGGACAAGCTCTGCGTCCAGAACTACAAGATCGGAGCTGTGCTAACTGAGATGTACACACATGCTGAGCATCTGCAAAAGACCACAGAGGTCAAGACCAGGGCTTACAACGATGCCCTAGATACTCCATGCTGCACGGGCGTTCTCGAGGCCAATCTCAACAGCAACGTGATCGGCGTTGCCCACATCGGATGGATCTCACGCGACCCGACCGCAGACAACAATCTCAAGGGACGCCATGCCGAGTACGGCAGATCCGTCGAGGACCTGACTGGTGTGTTCTCAATCGAGAAGTTCATCCAGCTCTGGGGCAACTCCACATGTGGTGCCATCAGCGTTGACTGGTTGCCTTGCGTATGAGATCCAGAGCTTTCGGTGAGATCAGCAGTATGCCCTAGTGCTGGTCTTTCTTTTTATTCAAACTTAGAAATTCACCATTATTTTCTTGCCTTCGAGGATGTCTTTCTCGCTTACGTTGATCTTTTGCGTCTTTACTCCTTCGCTATTTCCACAAAATATCGTATAGGGTTCAATGGCGTGCGTCGCATGCATGGGCTCAGTGGAGTATGGAACCCTTATCGCAAATTCACCATCTTTTATCTGACCCCGGTTCGCATAAGTGAAGGATCGACCCTGATTGGAGGTCATATTCAGCATGGCCACGACCCTCTGATCAGGGCTTGCTCTGACCATGATCAACGCTCCTGGAACGTATTCAAAGATCTTTACATCGGCTCTAGAAGGATTTGAACCCAAAGCTTGGGCCGACTCGTAGACAAGCCGGAAATGGTCTGTACCAACTCCGTCGGACAGATAGAGGCGGGCCATGGTTGTGTTGAACATGGGCGGCAATAGCGTAGCCTTGGGCGTGGATTCAGATTCGTCGAGTTTGACGTAGCGAGAGACGCTCATGTTCGCCCATTTGGCCAAGGAGTCCAGACTGCCAAAGACGGTATCGTAATCGATGAGTACGAACCTGGCTCGCCTCGAATCGAGTATTGCCGTCGCTGCGTCCTCGCTCTCTGAGAGGTAGAACTTGGCCGAATCTTCAGCACCCGCTTGAAAGTTGTTGGCCACAACAGGCCGATGTGACAGATACACGATCCAGTTTCCGTAGTCCCACCAGCACATTACACCGTACTCAGGAGCCTTCACTGGATTATCATAGTGGCTCGTTGTGTTGCTGTTCTGAATCAACCACTGAAGAGAGTCGTACCAATCTCCTGCCACCGAAGGTTTTTCATAATTGCTTAAAACAGCAGTCTGCAGAGCGCTGGGCGCTATGATCACCACGAGAAAGACCGCTGCCAGAGCCACAAGAAGCCTCTGCCCTTCCACAGAGGTCTTGTTCTTTGCCATCTTCTTTGAAATTGCATCATTTGCCGCAAAGAAGAGAAAGCCTACCAGCATCCCTATGACGATGGAATACAGATAGAGGAATCTGATCTGCGCAAAGGTTAGAATCAAGATGGCAACGGTCCAGACGAGGAACAGCAACTGCGCTGGCCTTGCTCCTGATGGGGCTCGCCGGATATACAGAATGAGGGCCACAAGACCTGCCAGAGAGAGTAGAATAGACAATCCAAGTGGTGAGGTCATGAGATTGTACAGTGTATTTGCATCGTAGACTAGGGGCTCTGCTTCAGCGATCTTTCCTATCATCCTGCCGCCAAAGATGTAATCAGCGCCACTTTGCATAAAGGAATACATTTTAAACGGCTGGCCGGGAAGCATTGCGGTGACCACAAGGACGCAGGCCGACGCCAACATTGTCAGAGGAAATGCTACCCAATGAATTCCTCTCTCATTCATAAAGCGAGCGAGGGCATAGAGGAGAAGGATTCCAATGAAGAAGAAGATCGATCCAAGAAATGATGGCTTGAGCCATACTGCGCTAGCGAAAGGCAACATGAGGATGATTGCCACCCCAAATGCTGCCAGCAGCGTGGTCGTCGTCTCAGTGGATGCCTCTCCGTGCTTCAGGTCCAATGTCATCTGAACCGCCGCATAGACGAGGAAGATCCCCAGATAGATGTCTGCGCCAAGCCATGTGTAGGCCAGAGCTGCAAATGTGACTCCTGCCACGGCTGCAAAGAGATGCCTTCTCTCCTTTCTGTAGAGGGCTAGCACCACAAATAAAAGGGCGGCTACATCCAGCAGAATCTCGAGACAGTGGTGGTCTGTGGCGCCGAGCATGGTCCTCGTGATATGCCACGGGGCTATGGCTACCATCAAGGCAGATAGCAGAGCAATATTGCGGTCAAAGAGCTCTCTTGAAAGATAATATACGACCGCGATTGTGAGAGCTCCCATGACTGCGGGCAAAATGGCAGAGACCATCTCCACACCCTCTCTAGAGTGCTGGCCCAGCATCAAAGATATGGCCGCCAAGAGTTGGTCGAAGAGTGGCGGCCAGGTAAGCTCAAGGCCGTGCGGATAGTTCAGGTAGGAGTCAAACCAAAGGGTATTGGGAAAGTGGTTCACTGTGTACAAGATTCTGCGCAGGTGATAGTATTCATCAAAGCCAACTGGAAGCAGGCCATTTTCTGTTAGTGATTGTCTTCCCACATAAAGCCTTAGCAAAAAACCAAATAACATTATAGATAGCAGTTCTGCCGACTCATGCCTCTTTCCTTGGCCCATGGGCTCCAGTTACGAAGACCTAATCTATATAAGCTTTCTCAGAAGGCTATCTCAATGGTCTTGCCATCAAGGACATCTCCCTCGCTCACATTCAGGCTTTGCACCTTGACGCCAGTTTCATTTCCGGCAAAGATCAGATAGGGGCTTATGGCATGGGTTTCATGTCTGCTTTCTGTAGAGTATGGCACCCTCATCTCGAACGCATCCCCACTTTGAGATGCTTCATTGACGTAGTTGAAGGCGCGTCCCTGATTGGAGGTCATATTAAGCAGCGCACCCACCCGTTGTCCTGGACTTGCCTTGACCCTGATCAAAGCTCCGGGCACATACTCGAAGACCTTTACCTCGCCCAGTGCCGAGCTTTCTCCAAAAAAAGTAGCAGATTCATAGATCAGCCTGAAGTGGCCCATGCCCACGGCATCAAAGAGGTAAAGGCGCGCAAGGGTGGTATTAAATAGCCTTTGTAAGGGTATGAGCGCTATCTTTGAACCTTGATCCTCTCGTCTCATATAACTATTGACATCCTCGTTCACCCATGTGGCAATTGCTGGCAGCTTGCTGTAGATCAGTTTGTAGTCGGTCAGAATGTAGCGAGATCCCCGCGCATCCAGCACTGCCATAGCATCATCCTCGCTCTCGGATAGATAGAACTTGGCAGCATCCACCACGCCTGCCTGGAAGTTATTCGCCACCACTGGCCTCTTTGATATGTAGAGGACCCAGTTTCCATAGTCCCACCAGTTCATGATGCTGTATTCTGCATTCTTGTCAGGTTTATCGTAGAAGCTGGTGGTATCGCTGTTGTTCTTCAGCCAGATGAGGGACTGATGCCAGTCTTTATCCACCGCAGGAGGTGTATTTTCTGCAAAGGAGATGGTATCTGCCAGGGTAGGCAAGATGAGGACCAACAATAGTCCCACAGCCAGCCATTTTGGAGCCTTTTGCTCAGCCTCGACCATCTTCCGCTCGATCAGATCCAGGGCAAAGAAGAACAGGATGCTTATCAGCACTCCCATGGAGATGGTGGAGAGGTAGAGGAACCTGGACTGTCCAAACGTAAGTATGATGGTGCAAACTGCCCAGACAAGAAGGAGGATCTGTCCTTGTTTTTTTGCACCAGCTTCCCGCCGAATGTGTGCCACACAGGCTGCAATCGCTGCCAAAGAAATGAGAAGATTCAACCCGAGGCCGGAGAAGATCACTTGATAAAACGTCTCTGAATCATAAATAAGCGGCTCGGCTTCTCCAATCCTTCCTATCATCTTGCCGCCCCATATGTAATCAAGCCCTGAATGAATCAGCCCTCCAACTCCAAACAGCCCGCCTGTGAGTTGAGAGAGGATCACAAAGACAAGGCCCAGAACCACAATCCCCAGCAAAAACGCTTTCCAGGAGGCATTCCTTTCGGCGACGACCCGCGATAGGGCAAACATGATAGATAAGGCAACGATCATGGCCGCCAGGCCGATAAAGGATGGAGACATCCAGGGTGTGTTCCAGAACGGAAGAACCAGGATCAGGGCTGCGCCATAGGCAGCAAGAAGCGTTGTAGTGATATCCTTCGAAGACGACCCGCTCTTAAGATCCAGGGTCATTTTGATGGCAGCGTAAACCAGGAAAATCCCCAGATAGACATCTGCACCCTGCCATGTGTATGCAAGGGCTGCCATCGCAATGCCTGCCAGAACTGTGAAGTGATATCTTTTATTGCTCCGAGTGATCGCTAATACTAAGAAGAGGAGAGAGATGAGATGCATCAGCACCTCCAAGCAGTGGTGGTCCATGGCGCCCAACATCGTGTACAGTAGATAGTATGGGGCCAGGACGGTCATGAAGGCTGATAGCAGCGCGACCTCCCTGCCGAAGAGCTCTTTCACCAAGTAATATACCACCGCAACCGCAATAGATCCGATAATAACAGGCACAAAGACTGCGATCGTCTCCTGGTTATGCTGACCCCAGGCAAGGCATAGAGCGGCTGAGATTTGATCAAATAGTGGTGGCCATGTGATATTGAAGCCATAAGGATAATTGAGGTAAGAGTCGAACCAGAGAGTGCTAGGAAAATGGTTCACAGTATATAAAATTCTACGCATATGGTAGTACTCATCGTAGCCCGGCAAAAGAATGCCGCTTTCGGTGAGCGAGCTCCTTCCTGCAAACAACTTCAGCAAAATGCCGACAAAAACAATTGCCAGCAGCTCCGCCGGCTCGTTCCTCCTCCCTCGATCCATGTTTTCCGATAAAGAGAATCATTATATAAAAGGTTTTAGAAGGAAAAGCTAAAACAGATGAAGCTCCAACATGGGTGGCTGTGCCCCAAGTCAGCCTGATCATCCCTACCAAGAATGAAGCCACCACCATCTGCGAATGCATACGTCGAGCCCAAAAGGTCTATGAGGAGATGAAGCTGGACGGAGAGGTTTTGGTCTCAGACAGCTCGACCGACGAGACTGCGAAAATAGCGGCGTCATGTGGCGCGAGGGTGATTAAGCCCGAAAGACTAGGCTACGGAAATGCGTACCTAGCAGGGTTCGAACATTCACAAGGAAAATACATCGTCCTCATGGATGGAGACCTGACCTACGATCCAGGAGCAATCAAAGAGATGCTCACTCTGCTTCAAAGTGGGCGATTCGACATGGTTATGGGATCAAGGCTGAAAGGCAGGATTCTTCCTGGTGCAATGCCCGCCCTTCACCACTATGTTGGAAATCCTTTTCTTACATGGGTGTTGAACAGGCTCTTTTCTGCAGGCATATCGGATGCTCATTGCGGCTTGCGCGCCATCACCCGCGAGGGACTTGAAAGGCTGAATCTGAGGTCAGGCGGCATGGAGTTCGCCTCAGAGATGGTGATCGAGGCGGCGTCTAAGGACTTGAGGATTGCTGAGGTTCCCATCACATATTATCCCCGCAAGGGCAGCTCCAAGCTCCACACATTTACCGACGGTTGGAGACACCTGCGTTTCATGATGCTCTACCGGCCAGTGCCATTTCTCCTCGTTCCCGGACTGCTTGCCCTGGCACTGGGCCTGGCTCTGACAGCGGGCGTGTATCTGCAGGGGGGTTCGCGGATGCACTCAATGATCCTGGGTGGTCTGCTGCTCGTTATAGGCTACCAGATGCTTCTGGCAGGCATGCATTTCGGAGCCTTTGGAGCTGTTTATGGCCTTTCAAGTTCAGGAAAAATGAAGAGGCTGATGAGCTACCATTCACTGGAAAAAGAGCTGCTCTTGGGCCTTTTGTTGCTGCTAGCTGGTGTTCTTCTCGGCATGAAAGTCCTTTTAAATTGGGGTGCGACGGGCTTTGGAACCCTGGACGCTGTACAGAACGCAATGGCGGCCATGATTCTATCGATCCTCGGAATACAGACCATATTCTCAGGCATGTTCATCAGCCTGCTGCTACTCAACGGTGGACAGCAAGAAGGATAGGAACTCAGGATGAGGATTGCATACATCTACGACGCCGTGTACCCCTGGATTAAAGGCGGCGCAGAAAAGAGGATATATGAGCTCTCCCGCAGGCTGTCTGCGCGGGGCCATGAGGTCCACTGCTATGGCATGAAGTGGTGGCCTGGAGAGTGGGAGATGCTGAGAGAAGGCGTGTGCCTGCACGGTATCTGCAAGCCTATGCCTCTCTACCACGAAGGCAAGAGGTCTATGTGGCAAGCGGCTTGCTTTGCCTACAAAGTCCTATCCATAAGATCAGACTTTGACGTGATCGACTGCCAGAATTTCCCGTACTTGCCATGCTTCTCATCCAAGCTCCTTTGCAACAGTGTGGGATCGGAGCTATTTATTACATGGCTTGAAGTCTGGGGAGATTATTGGAATGAATATTTAGGCAAAAAGGGATTCATAGGCAGATCGATTGAGAGGGCCGCTGCAAATCTGACTGATAAAAATATAGCCATCTCGCCGAGGACGAAGAGGGACCTGGAGGAGATTGGAGCACGAGAGGTCCAGATCGTCCCTGGTGGCATTGATATAAAAGGATTGGAGCGTGTGCCGGCCTCTTCGAAGGAGTCAGACGTAATATATGTAGGGAGGCTGGTAGAGCACAAGAACGTTGATCTTCTGATCAAGGCGATCGGGATCGCTAAGAAGGATATTCCGGATATAAGGGCCATTGTGGTTGGCGATGGCCCGGAAAGGGGGCGATTGACAGCCCTGGTTCGCGAGCTGGGGCTGGAAAAGAATGTGAAGTTCACTGGATTTTTGGAAGATTATGATGAAGCTCTGGCCATCATGAAATCCTCTCGGACATTCGTCTCGCCCTCGACCAGAGAGGGCTTCGGCATGGCTGCCTTGGAGGCAAATGCCTGCGGTCTGCCAGTGGTGACAGTGAATCACAAAATGAATGCAGTATCCGACCTGGTAACAGAGGAGACGGGGATTGTGTGCGAGCCTGCTTGCGAGGCCCTGGCTGGAGCTGTGATCGGGACGCTCCAGAAGAGCGACGGAATGCGGGGACAGTGCAAGGAGCTAGCCAGGAGGTATGACTGGGATGCCATCTGCGACAAGGCGGAAAGGGTCTACAGCGAATGGATATAATTGCGACAGATGGATATAGAAGTTCAATGGTTTTAAGAGTCTGATAGACATGAGCACACTGGTAACAGGCGGCGCAGGATTCATTGGTTCCAACCTTGTAGAGGAGCTTCTTGCATCAGGTGAGGAAGTAGTAGTCCTGGACAACTTGCACACGGGAAGTCTTAGTAACCTGGAGGGCTTGAAGGGCAGCTTGAGGGTGATAGAGGCTAGCTGCAACGACCTGCCAGGGATGGACCTTCATGTTGATAAGATATACCATTTGGGCATCCCGTCTTCATCGCCGATGTACAAAAAAAATCCGTACCTAGTAGGAGAGGCGTTGAACGGCTTCACGGCAGTCTTCGAGCTGGCCAGGAAATTCGATGCCCGGGTGGTTTACGCCTCGTCATCATCCCTGTACAATGGCCTTTTGCCACCTCATCGCGAGGACATGTCAATTGAGGTCACTGACTATTACACCGAGGCCCGGCTGGCCATGGAGCGGATGGCTGAGCTCTACAAGAGGCTCTTTGGCGTAAGCTCTGTGGGCATGAGGTTCTTCTCTGTGTACGGGCCGAAGGAGGAGGCCAAGAAGCAGTATGCTAACATGGTATCGCAATTCCTATGGGAGATGCGAGAAGGCAGAGCACCTGTCATTTACGGAGATGGATTGCAGACGAGGGATTTCACATATGTCAAAGATGTCGTGCGAGCGTTGCAGATGGCCATGAAATCCGATCACCACGGAATACTGAATGTGGGGACGGGAAAAGCGCACAGCTTCAACGATGTCATAGCGATTTTGAACAAGAAGCTTGGAACGGACGCAAGGCCGAAGTACATGGAAAATCCGATCAAGAATTATGTACCACATACGCTTGCGGACACAACGAAGGCCGAGAAAGAGATCGGATTCAAGGCAATGACCTCCCTTGATGCTGGATTAGATGCAATTATACGCCAAGTACATGTCAAGTGAACCTCGCCCCAGTGGACAACCAGTTAAACACTCATGAGCAATGCGAGCATGAAGTAGTTTTTCGCAGGAGGGCAGCCGACGGTCGCGTACTCGCTTTACTGAAAATCATCACTAGAATCGAATGCAAAGGACTTATTTGACGGCAAACACACATCACTTCACCCGTTAGCGCTATTCAGTAATCTGAGTGCGCGACCCCTTCTCACTGGTAAGTAAATAGGGATCCTCTTAGATAACGTTAAATATTTATCTAAGATAACTAAACAATTAATCATTATATTCATTTAACAGGCCC
>JAAZNX010000178.1 GCA_012798025.1 Methanothrix sp.
CCAGAGTACAACGGCGTTCGTTTCAGAACAGGCGACGGCTATGGTCTGCTCTACCAGGAGTCGTCCATCATGAGGTTCTACCGTGAAGGCGGCTTTCTCTCTGGAATTGGTCGAGAGATCGCCCGCTCGCCCGATGGGGCCATCGAGAGGTACAGGCAGTATGTAGCAAGAAAGCTCAACATTTTGCGATCGCTGAAAATAGTCCTGGACATGGGCAATGGTTCTGCCTGCACCATGAACTCATTTTACGAGAAACTTGGATTTGATTCTATCGTGATGAACGGCAACATGAATGGCAGCTTCCCGGGCCGTGGGCCCGCCCCAAATGAAAAATCCCTCGTGCCTGCCTGTCAGGTCGTAGTTGACAGCGGGGCCGACTTTGGAGTGGGCTTTGACCCGGATGCAGATCGAGGAATCGTCATCGATGACAGGGGCAGGGTATTGCCGCCAGAAAAGGTGGCCATAATCATAGCTCGCCGCAGGTACAAGTCGGGCGATTTGGTCATATCGGGTTTCGATTGTTCCATGATCCTTGAGCGCGAGCTGGAAAAGGATGGCATAAAGGTGTTGAGGGAGAAGGTGGGAGATGTCTTCGTGGCCAACCGGGTCAAGAACGAAAGGGCGGTTTTAGGGGTAGAGCGCAGCGGCCACTTCTTCTTGCCGGAGTTTCAGTATTCTGACGACCCATTTGCCATGAGCCTGGCCCTAGGCGAGATCATCTCAGAAGGTGAAAAGCTTTCCACGCTCGCGGATCAGATACCGGATTATCCCTACAAGCAAATAAGCATCTGCCTCAGTGAAGAGCCGGTGGAAGTCATGCTGCGGCTGAAAGACGCTCTGGCAAGGCAGGAGCCAGATACCACCGACGGGCTGAAGATCACAACCGAGAGCCATAGCATCCTCATCAGGCCCAGCAACACTGAGCCCATTTTGAGGTTATACATCGAAACGGCCATGGATGATATGAAAGAACTGGAGGAGCGTTATTTGCAGATCATACACAAGGCCATGAGAAAAGCTATTTAATGAGCCTCATCCGTCAGGCCAAAATACAACCGGTACAGAGCTGAGCCTGCTTGAGTTACCAAGACGTCTGCGTCCTCATACCGACCCTCAACGAAGAGGAGTCCATCGAATCAGTGATCCGAGAATTCCGAGCCATGGGCTTCGAGAACATACTGGTTGTGGACGGCCACAGCACAGACGCAACGGTGTCAAAGGCTGAAAATGCTGGTGCTCGCGTAGTCCTTCAGTCGGGATCCGGCAAAGGTCAAGCGCTAAAAGAGGTCTTTGAGACAATTGAGCAGCCGTATATACTTTTGATTGACGGCGATGGGACGTATCTGCCTTCAGAGGCTTTTATGCTTCTGGACCCTGTGTTCAAGGGCAGAGCAGACCACGTAGTGGGCAACAGGTTCGGCCACTTGAAGGGCGGTGCGCTCAAGCGCCTGAACATGTTCGGCAACAAAATCATCAACCGCTTTTTCGTTTATATCTACGGCGTTCATCTTAAAGACATCCTCTCAGGGTACCGGGCCTTCACGACAGATGGCATACGCCTTCTGGAACTCTCCACGCCGGGATTTGAGATCGAGTCGGAGATGACGATTGAGAGCGTGAAAAAGGGATTGCGCATCATGGAGATTCCGATCACCTACATGCCAAGGCCTACCGGCACGAAGACCAAGCTCAATCCATTTCGAGACGGGTTGAAGATAGCCATCACGATATTCAGAATGGCAAAGACCGAGAATCCCATGTTCTTCTTCGGCCTGATCGGCTCCATATTTGGTGCAGTCGGATTTTTGATCGGCCTTTATGTGGCAAGAGACTGGATCAACTGGCGCATAGAGCACATCCCCCTCACAATTTTAACGGCGATATTGATAATCGTAGGCTTTCAGCTATTTCTCATCGGCATTCTTGGAGATATGATGGCTTCTTTGCACAGAGAGATGATGCGAGAGATCTTTCGAAGACGCAAATAGTTTGGGCTTGAGCCGGCATTTGGTTGATGATGGCGGAAAGGCTGATGGAAAGTTTGATTAGGCTGCATCCAGATCATCAGCCATCATCGTGATTAGTGTGTTTTTATTTTTTCGCATTTTCAGATATTCTTATAAAATTTTAAGACAAAAAACCACATCTTGTCAAAAAGAATTTATACTATGACTATATCAAAATAAATTAAGTTTAATCCTGGTTTGTGATTACGATGCCAAGAAAGATGGGAGAGATTCCTGCAAACAGCTTCTCAGCCCTGCAAGAGAGAGCACTAAGTCTAATCGGCTCAACATCAGACGGCCTTCTTCAGTCGGAGCTCCGAAGGCTTTTATGTATCGATAGCAGCAGGTGCTCGAAGGTTGTCTCCAGAATGCTGTCTGCAGGCCACGTCTACAGGGAGAAGGTCCCTTCAAGCAGCACTTATCGCATCAGGCTGTCTCACCAAACCGGCAAGGCCACAAGGTTTAGCTACATCGATAGATACTTAACTGAGATCTATCTGCTATACGTGACACGCTCTTAGTTGAGGCAGACCCCGTATGGGTATAGAGACTTTGAGGGCATTCTGGGAGATTTTGCGTCCGCTAAACTGCACAATGGCAGGTGTAGCTGCCGTCATCGGAATGGCAATCGCTCTGAGCCTTGATTTCAGGATTTTAATCTTGATTTTCCTGGCAGTTTTCTTGATCACTGGAGCTGGCAACGCCGTTAACGATTACTACGATCGAGCGATAGATGCCGTCAACAGGCCTAACAGGCCAATACCAAGCGGTCGAATAGGTTCCAAGACGGCCCTCATCTATTCGCTAATCCTTTTTGCAGCGGGCTGCATTGTGGCGGGTGTTGTGAATCGGATCTGCTTGGAGGTGGCAGTCCTCAACTCAGCTCTGTTGATCTTTTACGCCCGGAACCTCAAGGCCACACCACTCGCAGGAAACATCTGCGTGGCTTTTCTGACGGGCTCAGCCTTCCTCTTCGGAGGCGGCGCAGCTGGTGTAGCTGGGCTGCTGGCAAACCAGGTTCCCTTTCTCCTCTCCTTTTTGGCGACCATGAGCAGGGAGATCATGAAGGACGTCGAGGACATGGAGGGAGACCGCCTGGGAGGAGCAAAGACGCTTCCAATCTTGGCAGGAGTGCGGACAGCATCGGCCATAGCAGCTGCCTTTGCCGCTCTTGCGGTGGCACTGAGCTTCACTGCACCCTTTGGTGTAGCGTACCTGGCAGTAGTGATTGTCGCAGATCTCCTCTTCCTGGCCTCAATCATGATTATGGCCAGGGGAAATGCCGCAGGATCGCAGAGGGCGCTGAAGATGGGAATGGCATTCGCCCTGGCGGCGTTCCTTGCTGGAGCACTGCACCAAATGAAGCTCTTATGATCTTTCAGCGGTGTGCAAAGTAAGCTATAATCGGCTCGCCGAGCCGATTGATCCGCACAAATCCGTAGCGCTCAAACTGCACTACCCTGTCCAGTTCATTGGCTATTCCTGTCTCGCCCACGCCCTCGTCGATACCATCCGGCTTCATCACCTTCACAGCCACGCCGCTTGCTGGCGCCCAGTGGATGATCTTCATCCTCTTGCCCACATCCCTGCCTTCGAAGCGCGCCCTTGCTGGCTTGAGGCTCAAAATCTCCACATTGCACAGGTCCTTCAGCCGAATCCGATCTCCTATTTTCAGGCCCTCGAGATCGCTGTGACAGATGAAGACCTTGTTTTTAGCCGGTATCTCCCTGTATCCTCTGTCTATAGCAGGATGCAGCGGTGCTTTTGCCGTAGCTGGAACATCGCCCTCTATTTGTAGTTCGACTGGATTCCATACGAAAAAGTAGCGGTTGGCTTCGAGATCTATGAGCTTTCTATTCTCCGCATAGATGGAATCCATGCTGATGGCAATGTCCGTCTCGCCCACGCCAAGGTCTATCATGAATTTGCGTAGAGCCTCTGGCCGAATGCCCCGACAGCGCATGGCTCGCACTGTAGGCACCCTGGGATCGTCCCAGCCGGTATACTCACCTGCCTCGATGGCCTTGCGCAGCTTGCTGGTGCTGAAAGATCCAAACTGATGGATCCTGATCCTGCCCCAGTGAATTACCTGTGGATACTTCCAGCCTAAATAATCGTAGAGATACTTCTGTCGGCTACCGCTGTCGGCCAGATCCTTGCCTCTCAGTATGTGAGTCGTGCCAAGCAAATGATCCTCCACAGCAGACTCGAAATCGAGCAGCGGCCAGACGCGGTACTTGCTACCTACCAGTGGATGAGGAGCCGAAACGATCCGGAAAGCTGGCCAGTCACGAATGGCTGGATCCTTGTGGCCCATGTCAGTCTTGATCCTCAAAACCGCCTGGCCTTCGGCCAGAGTGCCATCGAGCATCTGCCTCCAGAGCTCAAGGTTCTTCTCCACCGTCTGATCCCTGTGCTCGCAGGGCACTCCTCTGTCCTTGTGCTCCTTAAAGACAGATTGCGGACAGCCACAGACATAAGCCCCGCCCTTCGAGATCAGCTCCTCGACTATCGGGTAGTATAGATCGATCCTCTCGCTTGCAGTTACCACCAAATCGGGCTTGGCATCCAGCCAAGCGCAGTCCTCCAGATACCATCCGTAAGCCTCCGGCATGGGCCGCTTCTTCACGGGATCGGTGTCATCGAAGCGTATGATGAACTTGCCGCCGTACTTTTTGACATATTCTGAGTTTACTATTATGCCTCGCGCACTGCCAAGCGTCGGCGGACCATTTGGATTTGGCGCAAAGCGCATGACTACGCCGCCACTTGCGCCTTGCAGGGCCGGTAGGCCTTTGTCGGGTTCTTTTTTCACTGAGAGCTCCACTAAAAGCTCGGGCGCGATGGCCTTCAGCTTCCTGTGCCACTCATCCGGGCCTGCCTTCTCTACCTCGGCCAGGACCTCTTTTACAAGTGGCGATACCTCCTTGGCCCGAGCTCGAAGCTCAGGATGCTCGCCCATGAGCTTGCCCATGACAGCTCCGGCGTTCGGAGCTGCCTTGTACTTCACTGCGTTCTGAAGCGCATACATCTCAATGAGCTCTCTTGTCTTATCCATTGTTGGATCTCCCAAAAACAAATTACCTTACTTTAATTTTATTGTTTTGCATTTCTCTTGCCCGCCTTTTGCAGGGCATCGCCAATTATCTTTTCATGATCGAAAGCCAGTGGTGGGAGGCTCTGCAAAGGGAAGATCTCAGCCGATCTTGCATCCGACCCCGATATCAGATCTCCACGACCCTCTGCAAGATATGCGACGGATACCACGTGCCCTCTGGGATCGCGCCCAGGGTCGGAGTAGATACCCACCAGATCCCTTAAAGTGATATCAAGGCCAGTCTCCTCTCGGGCCTCCCTTTTTACTGCATCCTCGACCGTCTCGCCAACCTCAACAAAGCCGCCAGGAAGGGCATAGCAGCCCTGGTATGGCTGATTGTACCGCTTTATGAGCACTATCCCTCCACGAAAGAGTATTACGGCATCTGCCGCCAGGAGAGGGGTTATCATTCTCATTCACCACAACCGAAATGCTTATTTACGACTGGAACCGTCACGTCATACGGCAAAGGTCGATTATGGAATGTCCCTCCCTTACCCTACATCCAATCGACCTTGGCTACAATGTTACCCGTCCTATGACCTATGGAATAACCTTTTCCGTGCCATGCTGCATTTCCCAGTCCGTCGAAGAGTCTAAAATACATGCTTGTTAATTCAAAGCCAATGCATTTCTATGTATTAAAAGTGGGCGGCAGCCTCATAGCATCTTCAAGAGAGCTGATACGCTCTCTCTTTACGCTGGCCGATGAAGGCTACAGCTTTCTGGTAGTACCAGGAGGGGGACCCATGGCCGACCTTGTTTGGGATCTCTTCATCCAGCACAAGCTCTCAGAGGAGGCTGCGCACTGGATGGCAATTTTAGCCATGGAGCAGTATGCGCACTTTTTGGCAGATGGAACTGGCGCGCGGCTCACAGGAGATATCCGACGTCCTCATAGAGGTTGTCCCGCAGTCGAGATCCTCCTGCCGTATAGAGCTATGCAGGAGGACGACTCAGGGCTTGAGCATAACTGGAACTACACCTCTGACTCCGTGGCGATGCTGGTAGCCTTTAGACTCGGCTCCGCCCTCATCAAGGCCACTGATGTGGATGGGGTTATCATTGGGGGAGAGGTTCAGGAAGAGTTATGTGCAAGTCATCTGGTGGGAAAAGAGAGCTGCATCGATCAGGGCACTTTGTGCCTTCTTCAGGGATTGTGCAGAGGTGGAAGCGTTTGGGTATTGAATGGCTCCGATCCACAAAAGTTTATTTCGTCACTGAGAAGCGGTAAAGGAGGAACGATCATAAGATGACGGTATCCTCATGGCTAAATGTTATTAGTTCAGCGTCCCATCTGGCTATGGGAAGGTTTATACAGAGAAATACATCAACCAGGAAGGAGATAACATGAAGGAAGAACTGCCAGAGAGATGCATATCATGTGGCATTACGCTGACCGG
>JAAZNX010000171.1 GCA_012798025.1 Methanothrix sp.
ATGGTGATACGTATCAGTCCAGTCAATTAATTTGATTTAGATAAAATCTGCTATTTTTGGAATCTGCTATTTTTGGATCTGGTTGATGTATTGATATTTTTTTAAGATATTACTTTGCAAATCCACCTTCAAATTTCGAAGTGAAATACTTTAGAATGAAATTCTCAATGACTTATACAGTAAAATTTATATATGATCAGTGATAACTTTAGACTTGGATCCGGGGTTATTCACGACTTTTAAAGTCATCCATCCCCTCAAGATGAAATAGACCCGGATCCTCCCATCGAGATTAATGTGGACTATGATCGAGATCGATACGAGAAAACCCGTGGATGTTATCGATATCACAGCTCGTGTACAAGAGGCTCTGCAGGAGGGCAAGACGGAGAGCGGGATCTGTTTGGTTTATACTCTCCATACCACAGCCGGATTGGCCGTTAATGAGGCAGACTCGGCTTTGATAAAGGATATTTCAAATCTTCTGGACCGAGTGGCACCTCAGGGGGCTGGATACCACCATGACCGTTCAGATGGCAATGCCCATGCCCACTTGAGGGCGACTTTGCTTGGAAATAGCGTTGTCATCCCAGTAGAACAAAACAAGCTGATCCTGGGGACGTGGCAAAGAATTCTCTTCTTCGAATTCGATGGTCCCAGGCAGCGCAGGATCTTCGTCAAGGCAGTTCCAGGGGTTTGACCATCAATAAATCGGCCTTCCTGTTGTCTGAGTTAGCTCTCTGAAGGCTGCCATCAGGTCCCTGGTGATCGGTCCAGGCTTGCCCGACCCTATAATCCTGCCGTCAACCTTTGTGATGGGCGCAACCTCTGCTGCAGTGCCAGTGACGAAGATTTCATCTGCTGTGTACAAATCGAACAGGCCCATATCCCGCTCTGCAAGCTCATACCCTCTTGCTTTTGCCACCTCGATGACGGCTTCGCGAGTTATGCCCTTGAGGTTACTTATGGTGTGGGGCGTGTAGATCTTTTGATCTTTTATGACGAAGATATTGTCGCCGCTGCCCTCAGAGATCCTCCCCTGGGGATCCAAGATTATGGCTTCGTTGCCTCCCTTGATGTTTGCCTCGATCTTGGCCAGGATGTTGTTCAGATAGTTGAGGCTCTTGATGTTTGGAGGCAGAGCATCTGGCGAGTTGCGGCGGACTGCGACGCTGACTGCCGTCAGGCCGACCTCGTAGAGGCTTCCGTACATTGCACCCCACTCAATGGCAATGATGATGACAGTGGCCAGCTTGCATTTGTTTGGGTCCAGGCCCATATCTCCAAAACCTCTGGTGACGATGGGACGGACGTAGGCATCCCGGAGGTTGTTCTTGCGCAGCGTTTCCAGGATGGCTTCTTCCATCTCCTCCCGGGTCATGGGAACACAAAGCATGATGGCCTGGGCTGAGTCAAAGAGCCTATTGACATGATCCCTCAGACGGAAGACGCGCCCTTCATAGGCCCTGATGCCCTCGAAGACCCCATCGCCGTAGAGAAACCCGTGGTCGAAGACCGAAACAGTTGCTTTTTCAGCTGGAACAAACTCCCCATTAATGTAAATTAGATTCATACTGCATCTCATCTTCGCACAATTGCCAAGAATAAATGCGTTTTGGCCCACTCAGATACAGGTAAAACGGCATTTTTAGGCCGAAATGCGCGACGATGTCAGGCAGGTGAGCCTGCTGCCCGGTGAGATCGCTGGAGTGGCTTGAATGGCCGCCGCCCAGAAGCTCATGGAGCGAGCACGCGCGGCCAACATAGCCGATCAGGTCCGCGAGGCTGCGCAGGAGTCCGATTATTCCTACAGGTTGGCAGGTGGACAATTTTATCCTGCCACTATTGAGCAATTTTAGACCGCCAGTGACACTCCCTTCGGGCGGATATCATTTCCGTGATATGATACCATCTCATGCGTCTCCGGTTAAGCCCACCATTCTTGTCCTTCCATGAGATCGATGCATGAATCAGTGCGACCTTCAGCCCTTCGCTTTGCATATCATCGATACTGTACCCTATCATTTAAATATTATCCTAACAGTATGAGCTTTACGAGCTACTAACCAAAGCTCTGGAAACGGATCCTCCGCTAGAAGAAAGTCCAAAAACTCGTCGGCAAAATCAACAATGGATTTGACTACTGATTTTTTCCCATTATCCTCACCCTATCGACCCATACGTTAGGCTTGCCAAATATTTCCTAACTCAGTTCGGATCACTGATTTATCGACCTAACAGCCTTTTAAAACGCAAAATCTCAGAGGTGGTTAGCAGCACAATGTCGATCTTGAAACGTCTGGATGAGCTGGTGCCGGGCCAAGGGGGGCGCATAGCCTCGATCTCTCCTTGCGGCAATCTGCGTCGCAGGCTGATGGAAATGGGCCTGGTGATTGGATCGGAGCTAATGGTGATCAGGGTTGCGCCTGCAGGAGACCCTGTGGAGGTCCTCCTGAGAGGCTACAGCTTGGCCTTGAGAAAGAATGAGGCAAAACAGTTGATTCTTGAGGTTGATGCAGCTTGAATAGCAGTGGTTCGGTATCAGGTGGCTGCCTGCCCCTGGCCTTCCTTCCTGAGGGCACAGAGGGCATAGTACTTGAGGTGCAGGGCGGGCAGGGTGTTACAAGACATCTTGAGGATATGGGTTTCTCATCACATGCAAGGGTGAAAGTCCTGAAGTCCTGCCCGCCTGGAGCCATGCTTGTGATGGTTAAGGATTCGAGGATTGCACTGGGAAGGGGCATGGCCATGAAGATACTTGTTAAAAACATTGAGGAGTAATGATTCGAGCAGCATTGATCGGCAATCCGAATGTCGGAAAAACTGAGATCTTCAACCGCCTGACTGGGCTATCCCAGAATGTGGGCAACTTTCCCGGCGTAACGGTTGAGAAGAAGGCAGGAAGGCTGGTTCATAGGGAACAGGAGATTGAGGTTGTGGACCTGCCCGGCACCTACAGCCTCACAGCTCACGCCGTTGACGAGCTTGTGGCCAGGGACTACATAGTTCTGGAGAGGCCGGACGTCATCGTGGACATAGTGGACGGGACCAACCTGGAGAGGAACCTTTACCTCACAATGCTCTTGCTTGAGATGGATGCCAACCTGGTTGTTGATTTGAACAGATGGGATATGGTGGCGGCCAGAGGGACGAAGATAGACGTGGAGAAGCTCTCAGAGCTATTAGGCTGTCCTGTGGTGCCGACGGTTGCAATCACAGGCAAGGGCTTGGAAGATCTAAAAAATTCGATAGTTGATATTGCAGGGAAAAAGGCCGCAAGAGGCCGGAGAGCAGCTCAAAACTACGGGAACGACCTTGAGCAGCTGATAAGCAAAGTTGAAGAGATAATCAAGGAGATCCCGGAGCTTACGTCGAAATATCCAGAGAGATGGCTGGCCATAAAGATGCTGGAGGGAGATGAGAGTGTCATGGAGCAGGCGAGAGCCAGCCTATCATCATCCCAATTAGCGAAGATACTCTGCATAATTGAAGCCGGAGAGGCGGCAATAAAATGAGCGAATACGCTGAAAATCTAAGGTCTGCCTTTGCACAGAGAAGATACGAGAGGATAGCATCGATAGTGGACTCTACCGTTATTAAGGGCAGGGGCGAGATCTTTACTTTGACGGATATGCTGGACCAGGTATTCTTGAATAAGCATCTGGGCATACCGATATTCCTGACAGTGCTCTGGACGATGTTCCAGTTCGCATTTGCCGTTTCAGAGCCGTTTGTGGTCATTATCGAGAAGATCTTTGAGATGCTCGGGGCCTGGTCTGGTCAGGCCATATCCGACCCCCATCTGGCGTCCTTCGTCTCCTTGGGCATCTTCGGCGGCCTGGGATCGGTGCTGGTCTTCATCCCCCCGATCTTCGGCCTCTTTTTAGCGCTGTCCGTTCTGGAAGACAGCGGCTATATGGCCAGAGCTGCCTTTGTGATGGACAGGTTCATGTATCGCCTGGGCCTGCATGGCCGCTCGTTCATACCGCTGATGATCGGCTTTGGCTGCAATGTCCCCGCAATCATGGCAACACGCAGCATGGACAGCGAAAAGGACCGAATGATCACCATGCTGATCAATCCACTCATAAGCTGCAGCGCCAGGCTTCCGGTGTACGTGCTAATCGCAGGAGCGCTTTTTGGTGCGGCTTATGCTGGAACTGCGATCTTTGCAGTGTACGCTCTGGGAATCGTCTTGGCGGTTGCAACGGCCCTGATATTTCGAAGGACGCTCTTCAGAGGGGAGCCGTCGCCCTTCGTTTTGGAGCTGCCGCCCTATGCCGTGCCCGATGCCTCAAGCTCAATCCTTCACATGTGGTCTCGGGGCAGGATGTTCCTGAAAAAAGCGGGGACGATCATCTTCGGGATGACGATCATCGTCTGGTTCCTTTCGACACACCCATGGGAGGAAACATCAGGCGGCCAGGTCATAGCCGAATCCTACATCGCCTGGATAGGCCATGCCATCGAGCCGGTGTTCCAGCCCTTTGGGTGGGACTGGATGGCTGCTGTGGCGCTACTGTTCGGCCTGGTCGCAAAGGAGGTGGTCGTAGGCACCTATGGTGTTCTTCTCGGAGCCGAGGAGGCGGGCCTGGGAGAGGCACTTGTAAGCCAGGAGCTATTTACGCCGCTGACAGGCTTCGCATTCATGGCCTTCGTACTGATCTACGTGCCATGCGTTGCGACCATTGGCGCGATTGCAAAAGAGACGAACTCGTGGCGGTGGCCTGCCTTTGCGCTTGTTTACCAAACAGCGCTCGCCTTCATCGTCTCAGGCGTAATTATCGCAGCGGGCAGGCTTGTGGGCTTGAGCTAGGAGCCGATATAATGGACAAACTCAGCGTTAAAAATGGAAAATGGCTGGGCGCATACGCCTTCATCTTAGGAATAGGATACTGTGCAGCAGCCATTGTAGAGGCGGCTGGAAAGCCGGATATATTTCCCGGAGGCCTTTTGAGCATTGGCGTTCTTCTGGTGGTATCGGCAACCTACCTGATGGGAGTGAAGGGCCTCATAAGCGGCCGAAGAGATGGCATCTCCTTCCTCATGGGGGGACTTCTCCTCTCGGTCGCCGTCGGCGGGCTATATCTGCTGATGGCAGGAGCTGACTGGCTGATGTACCTCCTGGGAGAGGCTGAGGATTTCGCGTTGCTGTCCGAGATCTCTCCGGCGATAATCCTCCTGGTCATTGCGCTGCCTTTGGTGCCGACGATGAGGAGGCTGACCAGCAAAATGGCCTGGTAACGACATAGCCAGCAAATGGTGCCAGCCCTGCAAAGAATGAAATCATAGGAACTGTAGATTTTAATCTCAAACGGATTTATTTAGAACTGATATGAAGGGCAATCTATCCAGAAAGGCAGAGGACTACCTTGAGGCCATCTACGTCATCTCCCAGGAGAAGGGAGTTGTCAGGATCAGGGATATATGCAAGCAGCTGGGGACCAAGCCACCGACAGTTGTGGAGATGGTCAAGAAGCTGAACGATCAGGGCTATCTTGTCTATAAGAAAAACGAAGGGGTATCTCTCACCGCAGAAGGCGAGGAGATCGGAAGAGTCATCGAGGACAGACACAGCACGATATTTGCATTCCTGAAGTTCATCGGGGTTCCAGAAAAGATAGCCGATGAAGATGCCTGCGTGATCGAGCATGAGCTCCACCCAAAGACCGTAGAGCAGATCAAGAGCCTGGTGAGCTTCATACAGACCGCCCCCGATCGTCCCCAGTGGCTGGACCACTTTGCTATCTACTGCGACCTGGGAAAGCATCCCTGCAAAAAGGATGAAATACCGAATAAACTCATGGGAGCAACGGGAAAGGAATGGACGAGCGGAGAATGATTCCATGATGCAGCATCCCTCCAAGTCGATTGAGTCCCGCTTCCTGATATCCATTGCTCTCACCTGCTCCATATTCATCATTGAGCTGGTAGGTGGGTGGTGGACGGGAAGCCTAGCCCTGCAGTCCGATGCAGCTCACGTCTTCCTGGATGTCTTCGCCCTGGTCCTGAGCTATGCTGCCCTTCACATGTCCTCGCTTCCGGCTGACGAGAATCATACTTTTGGATACCACCGCCTCGAGGTCTTTGCATCGCTGATCAACGGGATAACGCTGGCAATAATATCTGCGGGCATCTTCTGGGAGGCGTACCGTCGTCTCGTCTCGCCCCAGCCAGTCATGGGCATTGAACTCTTGGCCATCGCGGTGCTCGGACTGGTCGGAAATCTGGTGGTAGCATTCATCCTTGGCGGACATCACCAGGCAGACCGTCAAAGCAACCAACATCACGACAATCATGGCCATCATCATGCTGAGCTGGAGGATGCAAATGTACAGAGCGCCATGTTCCATGTCCTCGGGGATGCAGTGTCATCTCTGGGCGTAATCACGGCGGCGATTGTGATCTGGCAGACAGGCTGGATGCTTGCCGATCCTCTGGCAGGATTGCTGATAGGAATGATCATCATCACTGGATCCTGGAAAGTGATAAAGTCAGCTGCACAGATCATGATGGAAGGTACACCGGCCTGCATCAACCTGCGGGAGGTAGAAGAGCATATGCTTAGCTCACCAGGCGTGGCCGATGTGCATGATCTTCATATCTGGAACCTCTGCTCTCACAACGCGATCCTCAGTGCCCATGTGGTGACGGATGACGAGGGTTGGAACTCCTGGTCAAAAGTCATGAGAGATTTAAAGTCCCGGCTCAAAGATGAATTTGGAATCGAGCATACTACTCTGCAGATGGAGCACGAGTGCTGCGAGAAGGATTCGATATGCAGAACCATTAAGCCTTGACGAGCTCCCAATTAGGGTCGTTCTCTTTTCAAGTTCGCTATGAGCTGCTACAATCTTGCTTATCGGACCGGCATTTATTTATAGAGCCAATATTCACTCAGAAATTAAGATATCTTGAGTTAAAAAAAGCATACTTGATAATCGGAGGACGATGATGAACGCCAATTCGAACTGTATTTTGATATCACTTGTATTATGCATCGCGCTGACCTGCAGCGTCTCGGCTATGGATGCTTATCCAAGAACCATCACTGATTCCGCAGGCAGAACAGTTACCATTCAGATGCCCATCGAGAGGATAATTGTCCAAAGTGGATATGCTGCGCAAGCTGTCACAATTCTGGGAGATGGCGATAAGATCATAGGGGTTATCGATACGATACACAAGAGAAACGAACTGTATCCCAATCTCAAGGACACACAGGTAGTGGGCACCTGGAACACCTTCGACTACGAGCTTATTGGACAGATGGTAAGCGAGAATGACACAATTGTCCCGAATGTTCTTGTCATTTGTTACTCCTATGGCACCAGTGGTGGCAAGTCCTATGCGGTGGATCTCCACGAAAAAGGCTTCGCTCCGCTCAAGAATATTACAGTGGTGGGGCTCGACTTCTCCAATTCAGAGAACGTCACGGACTCCATGACCAAACTGGGAACCATATTGGGAAAAGAGGCGGAAGCACAAAATTATGTAAATTGGTATGAGAAGAGGAAGCTGGATGCAGTGAATGCTGTAAAAGGCCGCTCTCTGCCAAAGGTCTATATAGAGTCCAGCTCTGCGGGTGGCTTGGGAGCTCTCACATTATACGGCACAGCATCTGGGTTCGGAGAGCTTGTCAGACTGGCGGGCGGCTTTAATGTAGCCAAAGACCTCAAAGATAGATTCCCGAAGGTAACCTGGGAATGGGTGCTCACTCAGAATCCAGACGTCATGATCAGATATCAATCCGCAGATACCTTTGGTTGGCAGGCTGAACCAAGCTCTGACACAGTCGCTTTGGAGAAGACTAGAAACGAGATGATGAGCCGACCTGGTGGCGATGGCGTCAGCGCCATAAAGAGCAATCGCGTCTATCTGTGCTATTCAGAGATGCTTTATGGTCCAGGCAGCGTCGTTGGCCTTACATATCTCGCCAAGATGCTCCATCCCGAAGCGGACCTTGATCCATTGGGCGTCTACAGGGAGTATACCGATCTGCTGGGGATAGAATTTCCAGAGAAAAGGACCTTCGTTTATCCTGAAATACTAGCTAGCAAATAAGACCGAGTCGAGCAGATCGTCGGCCTGCGGCTCTCTGCCACCCCGATGCCACGCATTTGACCTGAGCCCTGGGGCCAGACTTTCTTTGGCCCAAGGTCATAGCCCCAGGGATTTCCAGGCATGGACCCATTGCCTCTCCTGCGGGAAGCTGGTGCGGTGGTAAGGCCGGACGGCCTCATAGTCGTATGATTCTGGTCGTCGCAGCGGCCCCTTCCTGGTGCCTCTCCGCCTGAGATGATCTTCTCGACTCTCTATTCTGATTCAGGCATCATATTGAAATATATTAGATCCTTTTGAATCCTTGTGGAAGGCAATATCTTGGCGGCTTTAGCTTTGACTCTATTTGCCGGTCTGGCAACGGGCA
The DNA here is from genome assembly GCA_012798025.1 of Methanothrix sp. Lineage (GTDB taxonomy): Archaea > Halobacteriota > Methanosarcinia > Methanotrichales > Methanotrichaceae > Methanothrix. The sequence goes on from JAAZNX010000171.1 coordinate 8,429, forward strand.
TAGGAAGCTTGGTCGCATACTTCGTCCCCAAGCCCGACCTGCGATACCTCTCTTTAAGCCTGGGGTTTGCAGCCGGGGTGATGATCTATGTGGGCTTTGTGGACCTGTTCTGCAACTCCAAGCTCGTCCTGGGATTCGGCAACGCCAATCTCTTCTTCCTGCTCGGGCTGATCCTCATCTATTCTCTTGACCAGCTAGTTCCTCATATTCACATGGACGGGCAGGTGGACACTCAGCACAGACGTATTTACCGATGCGGAATTATGACCACTATCGGAATAGCTATTCATAATCTGCCGGAGGGAATGACTGTGGCCCTGATCTCTTTAGCAGACCTTCGCCTGGGAATACCAGTGGCTATAGCCATCGCAATCCATAACATCCCAGAAGGGCTGGCCTGCAGCATACCGCTTTACTGCTCCACATCCGACCGGAAGAAATCCTGCTTGATCTCTTTCGCCGCTGGCATGACCGAGCCGCTTGGCGCGATTCTGGCCATACTCCTGATCTATCCCTTCCTCAACGACTGGCTGCTGGCGGCCGCCTCAGCGCTGGTGGCAGGGATCATGGTCTTCCTGAGCCTTGACGAGCTCATTCCCATTGCCAATAGATATGGCAGCGAGCATCTCACCAACATAGGTATCATAGCGGGATTTCTTATTATGATGATCGGCCTTGTACTGATGCAGAATTTTTGAGGAATTTCGCTTTGCTTCCCTTACCAAGGATCAAGGAGATCGTGCAAAAATATAAATATTTTCTCGCATTATTACTAAATCGGGCATGGTGAAATATTTTTCGGATACTTCCGTGAATAAATCAAATAGCTCTGAGGACGACGAGGTCCAGAGATCATCCGTGTTGAGGGTTGCAGTCTACTCGCTGCTCTTAAACACGGGCTTGGTGGTGACCAAGTTCGTTCTCTCTGATCTAGCAGGGAGCCTGGCGCTGCGCGCGGATGCTGTTCACTCCCTCGTGGATGTCCTTGCGTCCATTGCCCTCATCATTGGCCTGAAGATCTCAGAGCGCAAGAGCCGGAGCTTCCCCCTAGGGCTTTACAAAGTAGAGAATCTGGCGTCCATCGCAATCTCATTTCTGCTCTTTGCCACAGCCTATGAGATCGTTTTAGAAGCAATACATGCAGAAACTCAGATTGCCCCGTACGGGGGCTTTGTTCTGCTGATTGTGGCTGCTTTGATACCCTTGCCGTATCTCTTCGGATCCTATCAGATTCGTGTGGGAAAGGAGAGCGGCTCGCCCAGCTTAATTGCAGACGGCATACAGCACAGAGCAGATGTTCTCACCTCCTCACTGGTGTTCCTGGCCCTGATCGCCAATGCCTTCGCGATGCCATTGGACAGGATCGCTGCCGGATTCATTGCCCTCATCATAGTGAAAGAGGGCTGGAGCATCATGTTGAGCGGCATGAGAGTGCTGCTGGACGCGTCAGTCGATGCGAGAACTCTGGAGAGGATCAAGGACCTGATACTGGAGGCACCCGAAGTTGACGCTCTTAAAGAGGTCGTGGCTAGGAACTCTGGTCGCTATCTATTCGTGGAGGCCAGCTTGACCTTTCGAGTAGCCGACTTGAAGAGAGCTCACCTGGCAGCTCAGCGCATCGAAGCAAAGATACGCCAAGAAGTTCCAGGCGTCGACCGTGTGCTAATCCACTATGAGCCGCAGGCGAAGACGAGCATGATCTATGCCGTTCCATTGAAGGACTATAAGGGAACTGTTGGAGAGCACTTCGGCGAGTCGCCTTACTTCGCGCTGCTGCAGATAGATTTGCAGAAGATGGGTCTGCAAAGACAGGAGATAGTCGCCAATCCCTACAAAGATCTGCCCAAAGGCAAAGGCCTGAAGGTAGCGGAGTTCTTGTTGAATTATAAGCCAGATGTCGTCCTGGCTAAAGAGGACCTCGCCCGTAAAGGCCCCGGTTATGCATTTGCTGAAGCAGGTGTTGAGACCCGCGTAACTGAGGCAGAATCCCTGGATCTGGTGATCCACGATCTGCTGACTTGAGTGGAGGCAAATGCCTTAAGTATTAAGTCGCATAATAGCATAATTAGCCACGGCAGGCATAAACAAAACATTAGAGGTTCAAGATGAAGATATGTGTTACAGCAGGAGCATCCGGACTGGATGCTCCAGTCGATCCCAGGTTTGGAAGATGCCCGTTTTTTGTAGTTGTCGACATTGATAGCATGGATGTGAATTCGGTCGCCAATACCTACGCCGGAGAATCAAGCGGTGTAGGGATACAGGCAGCTCAGACCATCGCCAGGTTGGGCGCAAAGGCCCTAGTCACCGGAAACATCGGCCCAAATGCCCTGCAAACCTTAACTTCCGCCAATATCGATGTCTATCAGCTACAGGGAGGGATCGTGAGGGATGCTGTGGATAAATTCAAGCGCGGAGAGCTCACAAAGATCTCCAGCCCAACCAGACCTGTCCATGGAGGCATGGGCCAAGGCCGCGGTCCAATGGGGCAGGGTAGGGGAGCTGGAAGAGGCGGAGGCCAAGGAGCTGGAAGGGGCAGAGGAGGTTCAGGACAATGAAGATATGTGTTCCTACCATGGGTAGCAGCGGCATGGATGAGGCCATCTGTCAGCATTTCGGTCGGGCTCCTACGTTTACCGTAGTGGATACGGACACCGGAGACATACAGATTCTGCCCAATGTAAGTGAGCATATGGGCGGAAGCGGCTTGCCAACCGAGGCCATACTGAAAATGGGCGTGCAGGTGATGATCGTGGGTGGACTTGGTCCAAAAGCAGTAGCAGCATTTTCCTCATCTGGCGTAGAGGTGTTTGTGGGCGCTGCTGGCAGCGTGAAGGATGCCATCGATGATTGGCAAGCGAAGATGCTGCAAAGGGCAGATATGGACAACGCCTGCAAAGATCATAGGCATTAGGCCGAAGCCTAAAGGCTCTATGATCTTTTCATGATCTCTTCGAACTCACTGGGACTGAGGTATTGTGGGTTATATTGGATCTCTAGCTCTTGAAGATCCATGACGTAAGAGCGCAGGTGCTTTCTGGAACCTGCCAGCAGCCCCTGATAGACAACCCTAATTTCTTCCATATTCGTCGCCGCGATCTCTTTTTCAAGATCTACGATGCTTATCTCCTCAAATGTGGCAGCAGTCTTGAGGGCCTCTTGGTGTGACAGTTTCCCCTGGGCCAGCAGCCTATTATATATCTCTTTCAAGGTCTGGTTCTCGAATTCTCCTGGCGCATCTGGCACAGGCGTTTGCAGACCAAGCTTATCGATGATCGATTTGGCTTGTTCCATGTGGTTTTGCTCTGATCTGACCAGATCCATAAAGATGCTCAGGTTGGTCTCTTCATATAGAGATATGTACAGGTCGCGAGCCGCTTTCTCCTCCTGCCATATGAAAAGAATTCCTTGAATCTCGCGCGGGCTTGGAACTGCTGCTGAGATGGTCGTAGAGTTCTCCTGAATTAGGAGTATGATGCCTTCACCATAGGCGATGTTGTGCTTTACACCCTGGTCGCTGCTATCGGCCATGGCCCAGATAAAGGATACCGTCTCGCCAGCGTGCATTGACTTATCAAACCTGTCTCCTGTGTCCAGTTTTCTCTTGAACTCAATGATGGTATTCGCGCCATCCCTTCTTCCGCCCATCTGAAGTATGTCGTTTGTGCCACCTAGCATTGTATCCTCGATGTGCGGACCGTAGTTGCCTGTAGAATACTCGTCCAGGACATTTGCTTTCTCTCCTTCAACGAAGCCAAGTATTATGTCTGCATCCTTCATCCATTCAGTCGGCTCAAAGCCAACCGCCAGCCATCCACCTGTGCTCCCATTCAGGGCCATGTAGAGGAAGTCCTGGTCGTTCTTCCAGGATATCTCCATCCCTCCCCCTGTGTAACCCTGTCTGGCCGGTGCCTGTAGGACCATGCTACGAGCGTATTCATTCTCGCTGACCACTCCATCGGGCTTCCATTCCTCAGATGCGGCCTTTTCCAAGACAACAGGAGCCTCCTTGGGCTGGATGCAGCCAGAAGACGCCATAAGAAGGCCAAGCAATAATGCAACGAGAACCGACTTCAAATGAGATCACCTGCAAGTTATTTTGATCCGTGACTGCTCCTTTTTACTACCGGTGCAAAAATCATGACGATTTATAGATCGTATACTATATCTAGATATGGCATGGAGCGAAAGTAATAGGCAAGGGCACGGGTGGACGCGAGTTAGAAATTTTTTTTCATAAATTCTATCGAAAGATTCATAAATTATAGCTGCATTTAATAAATTAGTAAGAAAAAGTGGCTGTCGGCTTCCAGACCAATTCTGTTGAAAATATCAGTCGGTTGGGGATCTAGCTTGGGCCTGATTTACGCAGGATGGGATCATGGTGGCCGAGATGAGAACAAGGAATGGTGAATGTTTATGAATCATCCTGATCGTGCCTTCTCTTTCAGAGAGATCGGAAGCGAAGACGAACTTGTCAAGGCTATGTTCGATCACAAATGGCCTCTTTGCTACAGCTTTTATCACAAGAAGCTATTGTACTTGAGCGATGGCGAGAGCGAGGATTTTCCGGAATATGCTGTTGTGACCATCGACAAGACCGAAGGGCGCTTTGGCATTCGTGGCCGAGAGGTTGGCAGGATCAAACCTGCGAGCATGCTGGCAGCAGAGGTGCCAGGGTTCATCCAAGAGATGAATGCCGGACGCTATCGCAGTGAGAGACCTGTTCGTGTTGTGGCTGAGCCCAAATGGCATCACAGCTGTCAGCTTTGTGGACTAGATGGAGAGCTGTGAGAAGAACTGGTTCCGAGAAAAACAGATAAAAACCAGGGTGAGCATGATCCTCTTTCGAAGAGGAATAAAAAGTGACAGTCAAGAGAGAACAGGTGCTCATAGAGGCTCTGCCCTATATTCGCGAGTTCTACGATTCCATCATGGTCTTTAAGATCGGCGGCTCGATAATGTCAGATAGAAACGTACTGGAGGACTTCATACAGGATGTGGTGCTCTTGCGCTACATCGGCATTCACCCCATCATTGTGCACGGTGGCGGACCGGAGATCTCGCAAGCCATGGAGAAATTCGGCAAGAAGGCCGAGTTTGTGGGAGGACTGCGCATAACGGACAGGGAGACCTTGGGCATTGCCCGTATGGTCCTGCTGGGCAACATCAACGCAGAGCTGGTCAACCTCATTGGCAAGCATGGAGGCAAAGGCATAGGGCTCTCCGGCCAGGACGGCATGTTCCTCAAGGCCAGAAAGAAGTCTCCAGTGAAAGTACAGGGCAAAGAGCCCGTGGATCTGGGCTTCGTGGGCGAAGTGGAAAAAGTTGACCCGGAGATACTCATGATCATGGCTGGAAAGGGCTACATCCCAGTGATCTCCCCCATTGCTGTAGATGATGGGGGAAACAACTTGAATGTGAATGCAGACACTGCAGCTGGAGCCGTAGCCATAGCCATGCGCGCCAAGAAGTTCTTCTCCATAACTGACGTGGAGGGAGTGCGCATGAACCCTGACGACCCGACGAGCGTCATCTCCGAATTTTCAGCTTCTGACTTCGACCGGCTGGTACAGGAGGGCGTCATCAAAGGCGGAATGATTCCCAAGGTCGAGGCTTGCGTGCGCGTAGTGCAGGGCGGAGTGGACAGGGCGCACATCATCGATGGCAGGAAGCATCATGCAGTGCTGTTGGAGCTTCTCACCACAGAGGGCGTGGGAACTATGATCAGCAGGAGTTAATGGCACGATTCACTCGCCCGCTCAACCTCATTTCACAGCCAGCCAATCTGCCGATATCATCCCGTTATGCACTGCAGTGGCCACCAAGGCGCCCGAAAAGCCCAAGCCTTCCAGCGTGCGCAGGTCGTCCTCGTCCCTCACCCCGCCGCCTAAAATGAGCGAATGCTTGCTGACTGCAACGGCCTTCTCCAGAAAATCTCTGTCAAGCCCTGAGGACGTGCCCACGCGGTCCAGCTCCAGCAAAATTATCGCATCCAGCGACAGACGATTCAACAAATTCAGAATCTCCAGTGGCTCTCGCGCGACCAGCAATGGATCGCGACTGAGGACATCTCTATTTTTCATATCAACGCTAACTACAATCTTGCGCCTCAGAGATGCCTCTTCGATCAGCTTGAGCGAAGAGGTCTCGGTGCCCAAAATCGGCTTGACGTTCCCTGGAAGAAGATCCAGATCCGTTGCTTTAGATATGCCGATATCGGCCATAGTCCTGGTCAGGGTTGCTATCTCTCTTATGACTGCCAAGTTATCGCCTGTGCCCATCAGAAGGTTCAGGTCTGCCACGTAAACTTCCTCGGGCTTCAGCTTATGCAAGATTTCCAGCGGCTCGGAGGTGCAGACGACCCTGCTGAACCTCTCTACGGGCTCGTATACCCTTCGCTCGCCTCGAACGGCGTGGACAGCCACACCGTTAAGTATATCGAGGACAAAGATGCATCGCACGACTGCTCCTTTCGGGATTGGTTGAATATGAGATTGTTGGTTAGCCCTATGAATGTCATTGAGGCACGCTCGGCACTGCTGGGTGGCGCGGATATCTTGGATGTGAAGAACCCCAGAGAGGGGTCATTGGGTGCGAATTTTCCATGGGCCATTCGGGCTGTGGTCGACCTGGCAAATGGGCGTGTCCCTGTGAGCGCCACCATCGGAGACCTGGACTTCAAGCCCGGAACTGCAAGCCTTGCAGCTCTCGGAGCTGCTGTGGCCGGAGCAGATTACATCAAGGCCGGTCTTCTGGGCGTGAAGACCCCTGAGCAGGCTGAGGAGATGCTACAGGGAATTGTGCGATCTGTCAAGGACTATGATCCTGCAAAGAAGGTTGTTGCATCTGGCTACTCCGACTATCTCCGAGCCGGTTCGATCTCTCCTATGCTCTTGCCCGAGGCTGCTGCCAAGGCAGGTGCGGATGTGGTCATGGTGGATACGGCCATAAAGGATGGACGACCGACATTCGATTTCATGGGCGAGCAGGACCTTGCCCGCTTCATCGCCCTAGGCCACACCAACGGGCTGCAAGTAGCTCTGGCAGGTAGCATCGGATTTGCACATTTGGGGCTTCTCAGGCGTCTGGATCCAGATATCATCGGAGTGCGGGGGATCGTCTGTGGCGGGGATCGCAAGGCAGCAGTTCAAAAGGAGCTGGTAGAAAAGGTGAAGCGTGAACTGCGATGAGCCTCTTTCACAGCTCCACCATCTTGGCGCTTATCACTCCCGGCACTTCTCTAAGCTTTTTCATGATGTCATCAGATACCAACTGATCTACGCTCAGAACCATGAGCTGCGGCTTGCCTTCGGCGATGCGGCCCACATGCATCCCGCCAATATTGATCTTGCCTTCACCCAAAACTACGCAACACGGTCCAATGATGTTGGGCTTGTCCTCTATGACGGCTATAACCATATCTCCTGAGGTGGGGATGTAGGTGCGGTATTCGTTGAGCTGAACGATGCGTTTCTCCTTGTTTGCGTAGACCGTTCCCTGAACTGTAGTTACATCTCCATTCTTGGTCAGCTTGAGGGTGATGGAATTGCTATATCCGTTGGCAGATTCCGTCTTGCTCTCCAGTAGCTTGACTCCCATCTCCTTCAGCGTCCTTTGAGCATTGACAAAATTTACAGAACCTTCTCCCATCAAGCATCCCAACAGCCCCTTGATGGCAGAAATGGTCACGGGCCGAATATCCTTCTCTGCAACGGTCCCTCCGTAAGTCAACTCCAGGCTATCAAATCCCGTGCCTGCGACCTGCCCTGCCAAAGCCCCCATATTCTCGGCCAGTTTCATGTATGGTTCCATGACGGCCAGAGTCTCAGGTGAGATAGCAGGCATGTTGATGGCATTTGTGGGAAGCCCTCCTCTGGCGATTGTGAGGATCTGGTCGGCCACGGCTAAAGCCACGTTGACCTGAGCTTCTGCTGTGGATGCTCCCAGGTGGGGTGTGGTGATTATCTTATCCTGCTCCAACAGCGGGTTTCCTGTGGGTGGCTCTTTTGTAAAGACGTCCACTGCTGCTCCTGCTACCATGCCCTGGGCCACGGCCTTTGAGAGAGCAGCCTCGTTGATGATTCCGCCGCGCGCACAGTTGACAATTCGCACGCCTGGCTTCATGATCTTGAACTCATCCTCATCGATCAGATTGCGGGTCTCATTCGTCAGGGGTGTGTGCACAGTGATGAAGTCGCTCTGTTTCAATACAGTCTCCAGCGAAGCTAGGGTAAGGCCCATCTGTTTGGCTCTCTCCTCCGAAACGAATGGGTCGTAAGCAATAATTTGCATGCCGAAGGATTTCATGCGTGCAGCTACCTCGGCACCCACACGACCAAGGCCGACGATGCCAAGGGTTTTATTGAATAACTCTACGCCGGTGTACTTCTTGCGGTTCCATTCTCCCTTGTGCAACGCCACATTGGCCTGGGGAATGTTCCGGGCTAACGCCAGCATCATGGCGATTGTGTGCTCGGCCGCAGATATTGTGTTGCCGCCAGGAGTATTCAGCACGATGATCCCCTTCTTGGTCGCAGCCTCAACATCCACATTGTCAATGCCGACGCCCGCCCGTCCTATGACTTTGAGCCTATCAGCGGCATCGATGACCTCTGCGGTTACCTTTGTCCCGCTGCGAATGACAAGAGCATCGTAATCCTTGATCTTCTTGACCAGATCCTCGGGAGTGAGGTTTGTTAGTACATCAACGTCTGCCCCCGACTTCAGCCTTTTTACTCCTTCTTCTGCTAAAGAATCACTGACTAGAACCTTCATGAGATCTCCTTCTATTATCGTCAAAGATGTGCAAGGATTTTATCCTTTCGTAAAGCTGCTTTGAAGATGGACCCCTGGCCTAGCTGCAGGGCAACCAATCTAATCTGGTCGAGCCCAGTGTGCTGTTTGACCAGAGCTGGATGAACTTCTCGAGGTTGAACACGCCAGTCATGTCATCGACGGTGCGGCTGTAGGTGGCATGGCGGCCCAAGAGGTCAGGCTCCGGTTCTTTGGACTGCCAGGCAATGTGAGCCTCGCCGATGACGCTAGAATCTATTCGGACCTCCAGTGAGGCATTTCCTCTGGTGCGGTCCTTTTCGTTGATTGAGGCATTGTAAGATCGGCTTACAACCTGCGTATCCTTCTGCAGGTGCTCGAAGTTCTTGTACGACTCGGTGAAGCTGGCACCTGCATCGTAGTTCTTGACGCAGAGGGTATCTTCATTTGGCATGCTGCTCATGGCCTGGTAAAATGAGGCGGGCATATTCGCGGCTGCGAGGCTGGCCAGGATGAAAATCGCGGTCGGCACAATCAAAATGGTCCTCACAATCCACACTCCAAAACGGCTGCCCTTCTATTTGATATTTTTGGCAAGGTCATTTCGTCGACACTATCTTGATCACGTCGCCGTCCTTCAGCTCGTACTTCTCGCCAAGGCGCATCTTGCTCTTGGCGTCGATAGCAAACAAGAAGCTCTCTCCGATATCAGAGTGCACCCTGAATGCCAGATCCCGGGCTGTGCTTCCTCGCTTCATGAGAAATGCATCCGGCAGCACCACGCCTTTTCGGTCGGTGTACTTGTTCTCATCCTCTACGGGATAGAGCACGATGTAATCCAGTAGCTCGAACACCGCGCGGTTGAGGCATTGCTGCACACCTGTTCCGCCGTACTGTTTCATCAGCGAACGTATCTTTTCCAGACCAGCAGACTGCGCCTTGGTGAGCTGTCCTGTGATCTCAAAGTCCTGGTCTCCGGGTTTGTACCTTATCAGGCCCGCCTTCTCGGCCATGCGCAGCGCAATCTCAGCCGCACCGCTCACTGGTATCACCATTTCATCTTTTAAGGCCAAAAGCTGCTTCACATTTTCAGGCGGTGCGATGTCCATCTTATTGGCCGCTAAGATCATGGGCTTGCTGTAGGCCCGAAGGAGCCCTGCAAACTTCTTCAGATCTTCCTTGTCCCAGCTTCCAGGGTCCTTTTTCATCTCGGCCAGGGCGCGCCTGATGTGGCTGTCCGAGACTCCTGCTCCCGCCATCTGCTCTATCAGGACCTGGTCTGGCTTGCCTCCCAGAGCCTTGTAGTTCCTCATCAGCTTCTCCCAGTTGCGGTCGAGGATGCCAAGCAGCCACATGCTGATCTCATACTCCAGGAATTTGACGTCAGATATGGGATCGTGATTGCCCAGGCCCACTGGATTGCCCTCTGCATCAGTGCCGCCTGATGCATCCAGAACGTGAATGACGGCTTCCGCCACGCGCAGAGCATCCAGAAATTCATTGCCCAATCCCTTGCCCAAATGTGCATCCGGAACCAGACCTGCCACATCGATCAGCTCGATTGGTATGAAACGCACGCCGTCCTTGCATCTTCCGCAACCATCCTTGATGCCCAGCTCTTTACACGGGCATGCAACTCGCACATGGGAGACGCCGTGGTTTGCGTCTATTGTGGTAAACGGATAGTTGGCTATGTCCACATCTACCAGGGTCGCGGCCTTGAAAAAGGTTGATTTGCCAGAGTTCGGCTTTCCAGCCAGACCGACTGAGAGCATATGAGTTCCCTGTCAACGAACAATGCCGCTGACATTCATCTCTTTGGATTTGCTCTCAAAGCGCTTGGCCTTGTTGCCTGCCAGCCTTTTCGCCAGTGCCAGGCCCTTCTCCGAGATCGTCTTCTCCTGCACGACGCCCGCTGCAAGAGCCGAGGCGTAGAGCCTGTTGCCCAGGTCTGTGCGCGTGAGAACCGTCGACCAGCCATCGGACGATCCCACGCTTCCCACAGAGACGTCCGCCAGCTCGCCTGCAAAGTCGAAGCATGGTCCACAACCCTTGAAGGTGTAAGCATCGGTCTCCTCGATCTTGACCTCGTGGGCCTTGCCAGTCTTGTCGATGACGCGGAACATTCCCTTCTTGATCTCGAAGCGGGCCACGTCTTTTGGATTCAATCCGAACTTGCCTTTCACCAGGCCGTCCATGAGTTCATCGTAGTCGAAGTTCTCCATGCAAAAGAGCCCTACCAGCAGCGCTATTCTCTTCTGACCGAACTCATAAGGCTCCTTTAGGAGCTGCACTTTGCGTAGAGCCTGAATCTGACATGGCGTGCCAACGAAGCCTATCTTCTGATAGCCTTTCTCCATGGCCTCCTTTACGGCAAATACGCTGTTGGAGATGGTGTATTTCGTTCCAGCAGCATCTTTGATCTCGTCTGCTGTGGTGGCAACGCGCGCAACAGTTCTCCACTCATCATCCCTGTCGGTGACAACTGCACAGTCTATCATGCCCGACTCCAGTGCGTGTACCAGCAGTGCAGTGGCAACGCCTCCATCTTGGGCTTTGTCCTGGCGCGCCCGGGCTTGAGCGGAGACAGCCTTCATGAAGATTCCCAGCGGCTCCTCATTTGCGTTCCTGGTCCGTCCAAAGAGCTCGGCCTCCATCTCGCCCATGTCCAGGAAGGTCCTGGGACAGTAAGCAAAGCACAGGCCGCAGAGGGGATCGTAATCTACGAGGGCGGGTCTATTATTCTTGTGCTCAATTCTGGGGCAGAAGGCCTCACATGTGCCACAGCGACAACATATCTGCGGAGCAATAACCTTGTACTCCAGCTCTCCGAATCCACATTCCAAGTAAGTGGGTTCAGCATACTTCTCCTTGGCAGCCATGATCCTGATCTCCAAAAGTTGGTGGCTTAAACTTATCTCCCAACCTAAAGCTTTTATGGTTCAATATGGCTTTTTGTCAGCAATGATCCTGGGACTGGATATTGGAGGAGCCAACACCAAAGCGTGCTCTGCCGATGGCAGCATTGCAAAGAGCATTTACCTACCCCTCTGGAAGAGCGCTCCCCTGGGCGAGGCTCTGGGCCGATTCGCAACGCTCGGGCCGGAGGCTGTCGCCGTTACAATCACCGGAGAGATCGCAGACTGCTTCTCTTGCAAGAGGGATGGGATTGAGAGTCTAACTGCTGCGGTGAAGAAGGCTTTCCACTGCCCTGTGCACTTCTGGGGCGCAAGCGGTTTTATCTGGAACGACCCAATGGAGCTGGCCGCTGCCAACTGGTCCGCCTCTGCGACTCTTCTAGCCGAAGAGGTTGGGGATGGCCTATTCGTTGACATGGGAAGCACAACTACCGACCTGATCCCTATCAAAGGAAAGCCGCTGGCTGCGAAGACCGACTTTCAGAGGCTGGCCCGGGGCGAACTTGTTTACACTGGACGCCTGCGGACTGCCCTGGGAGCCCTGCTGC
>JAAZNX010000083.1 GCA_012798025.1 Methanothrix sp.
GGTTATGCTCTTCATATGCTGCCTGCTAATGGCTCCAGGAATTGTCAGTAGGGCGATGACCATTATTATTCCTACTATCTTTATCAAAACCACCACACTGAAGGCTACCATACAGAGCAGCAGGAGTCTCAATCTTTGTACTGGAAGGCCAATGGCCTCTCCGTAAACTGGATCGAAGCTCAGGATGAGAAATTCCTTGTAGAGCAGAAATACCAGGATCAAGACGGCCAGTGTGAGTGCCAGGATTAGGAAGACGTCGTTCCAGGTCACGGCCAAGATGTTGCCGAAGAGGTAACCATAAAGGTCTTTGGCATAGCCTTTGCTCAGGCTCATGAAAATTATTCCTAGAGCCATTCCGGTGGAAAGAAAAACTCCGATGGCCGTATCCTCTGAGACGCGCGAGCGAGAGCTGACGGTGCCTATCCCCAGGGCTGTTAAAACTGCTGAGATTATTCCAAAGCTCAGAGGGTCCATGCCCAGGAAATAACCAAAACCGATCCCACCAAAGGCGGCATGGGCGATGCCATCGCTGATAAATACAACTTTATTTAATATTACGTATATCCCTATTATGCTACATAGCACAGATGCGACAAGGCCTGCTGCAAGGGCGCTGCGCATGAAGTCGTACTGGAGAAAATCAATTTGAAGCTCAATCATGTTTCCTCAAAACGCGATGGGGCGTGCCATGTGCAATCATCTCCACAGGGCAGCAGTAGGCCTTCTCGATGTCCTCGCGGGTCAGCTCCCTAGAGCCATGGTAATAGAGCCTCTGATTCAAGCAGGCGATTTTTTTTACATGGGTGGAGACTGCTGTGATGTCGTGGGATACTAGCACAATTGCAATGCCCATATCGCGATTAAGATGAGAGAGAAGATCGTAGAACTCCGTCTGCTGGGCTGAGTCCACACCGGATGTCGGCTCGTCGAGCAACAGCAGCCTGGGATCTGAAACAAGAGATCGCGCCACAAAGACCCTCTGCTGCTCGCCTCCAGAGAGTGCACCTATCTCGCGCTCTGCATGGACGCCCATTCCAACAGCCTCCAGGGCTCGCATTGCAGCATCGCGATCCTCGCGACCATAGCGTCGCAACAGGCCTGAGCGACTGTATCTTCCCATGAGCACGACATCCAGGGCTTTGACTGGAAAGTTCTGATCGAACAGGGTTTTCTGGGGCATGTAGCCTATGCGCCCGCGCGCCGCCTGCGGAGACTTGCCAAAGATCAAAACTGTTCCTCGATCGGGTTTGATAAAGCCAAGCATTACCTTGAGGAGTGTGGACTTTCCGCCGCCGTTCGGTCCGATCAGGCCCAGGAAATCGCCCTCCTCAAGATCCAGGTTTATATCCTCCAAGACAGGGTGCGTCCTGTGGTAGACCCACAGGCCGCGAATGGATACGATGTTCATGATATGAGGCCCTCAGCTATCTTTTTCCCGGCATAGCGCATGTTTTCCAGGTAGTTCTCTGCCAGAGGATCCAGATCGATGATGCTGGCATTCATCTCTTTAGCGATCACTTCTGCAGCTTTGGGATTGAACTCCGGCTCAACGAAGATTGCAGTGATGTTATTCTTTCTTGCCAGCTCGATCACCTCCCCAAGGTATTTTGGCCCTGGCTCCTTCTCGTTTTCCATCAGAGGCACCTGATCGAGGTTGTAGTCGCGGGCAAAGTAAGTCCATGCGGGGTGATGCACGACGAAAATTTTGCGATGCGCACTGGCAAAGCTCTCGTTCAGCTCTGCATCCAAGGATTGCAATTTTTGCACATAATCCTCTTTGTTCTTGAGATAAAAATCCCTGTTGTCCGGGTCGACCCGGATCAGTCCCTGGTAGATGTTCTCCAACTGCACGACAGCGTTGCGCAGGGAGAGCCAGATGTGAGGGTCGGCCTCTCCTTCGCTCTCCAAAACGAGGTCTATGCCTTTTGAGGAGTCTATTACTATCATTTTTTTATTGACCTGCAGCAGTTTGTCCATCCAGAACTCCAGGCCTGCCCCGTTCATGATGTACAGATCTGCATTTGCCACCGCCCTCATCTGCGAGGGAGCGGGCTCGAAGGTGTGGGGCTCGGCACCAGGCGGGACCAATACTGTGATGTTGACCTTCTCTTTGCCCACTGATTTTATGAGCTCTTTTTGGGGGGCGATGGTTGTCACGACATTGATCTTGCCGGATGGCAGCTCTTGAGGCGATATGCAACCGCAGAGGAGGGCTGCGAGCGCAATTACAACCAAGATCGAAAAATTCTTCATAATTTTTTCCTCAGATTCTTGCCGATGTACTTCGAGTGGGTTTTGCCACCTTCCCGCCAGTAACCATACCAATAAGGCCCGTGAGGGCAGCCCTTGCAGTTCTTGCCACATGAGACGCGCTCCAGGCGATAGGTCATGGAGCCAGAATGTCTCTCCTCCACGACCTCGCGCCTCGCATCCTGATCACTGCCAGGCTCTGGCAAAGACGCTTCTTTTTCTGTGATAAGGCTGGCTACAATGTCCCTTATTTCGTAAAGGACCGGCAGATCCTGCTGCTGCAGGCGGTCGTAGATGGATTTGGGCAGCACGAGGTTTCTTATGTAATGGAATTAGATAAAGCTGTTGACAGGTTACATAAGAAACAAATTAGTACGATGAAACCGCAGAGGTACAAAGTGCCGTGAATCTCAAAGAAGTATCTTTCCCGTCAGTGTTATTCGAATCTCCTTCGTCTTGCCCTTGGGTGAGATGTCCAGGGCCTTGAGGTCGGAGAGCCGGGCTACCTGGCGGGAGACTGTGCTCTCAGAGAGGCCGAGCCGCCCGGCGATCTCACTGATTGTGGTAGGCTGGCTTTCGAACACGTCGTTGAGAACTCTTTTCTGCTTTTCTTCGAGAACTGCTGCGATATTAGGAAGCGTAATTTCATTGAGGCATCGTTCAATGTCGCTGAAGTTGGTTGCCCGGAAAATCTTCAAAGGATGGGCGAGGCAAGCGATTGTAAAGGCCAGGAAAATCTCTCGTGGCCCGCCTGAGAGGTTTGCAAAGACCTGGCCCTCAGCCCTATCCAGCAAGTTCTTCAGAGATACCACCATCCCTTCGAAATCCCTGTGATCGACGCGGTGAATCTGAAGATCGATTTTGCTGTCAATCTGCCTGGAGAGGTCTCGCACTGCCTGAACTGTCAGCTCTCCACGTGAGTCTCTCTCCTCTTCGGGGCGGATGAGAATGATTCGGTCGCCACCCCCGATTCCGTATTTCACTATCAGGGAGACGATTTGAGATGCATCAAAGCCTGAGAGGGAGATGTAGGTCTTCATTGACTAGCATTGAAGGTTGGATGCATAAATGCTTTTCCATTGCATGAATCTGCATCCAAAAAAAGATAATTGCAATAAAATGAAATTATTGCAATAATCGACAGGTTTAAGTGCTAGGGTGTGTAATCTCTGTTCGATGCCGCAAAAGATCACATTGATCACGAGGCCCCAGATGGAATTTGAGATCCCTTACAGCGAGGGCTACCAGCTCTATTCGGCGATTTTGAACGTCATGCGTGGATGCGATGAGGCCTTAAGCCAGCATGCTCACGACTCGCCGCTAGGCTCAATGTCGATTGGTGCTCTGGAGGGCAAATTCAGAAGGAGTTCGCGGCCAAAACACAAGATCGCAGATCCGGCCAACAGGTACAATTTCCATATCGGGATTACCGATCCGAAGGAGATAGATATCTTCCGGGCCATCATTCAGCCGCTTGTTCTGCAAGAGCAGGACATAATTCTTGATAAGGGAGCGCTCAGGGTGGAGGAGGTGGCAAGCAGAACGGAGGGCTTCGATGAGATGGTAGCCTGGGCAGGGACGAAATCGCAGAGCTGCTCATTTGTGGAGTTTGATTTCTGCTCTCCAACCTGCATTCAGTACAGGAACACCAAGGTCATGGAGATGTTCCCTCACCGAGAAGCGGTCTTCTCCTCGCTCCTGGCCAAGTGGAATTCCGTCTGTCCGGAAGCGCTGAAGATGTCACTGGAGAGGGACGACATGGCCCGCTACCTGATGGAGGAGCCGATATCTTACGAGACGCACAGCGCGATGGTGAATACGGTGTTCGACAAAGTGAAGGGCCATCTCAGGCCGATACTCAAGCAAGGGTTTCAGGGACGATGCAGGTACATCTTTGCCAAGAATGCCCCAAAGGATGTGAGGAACGCGGTCATGGTGCTGGCCAAATTCGCAGAGTTTAGCGGCGTTGGGAGCGCTGTGGCCCGAGGGTGCGGGGCGGTGAGGGTTACATTTGGAGTGTGAGATATTGGTAGCAGATTCTTTTCAGGACATTTTGAGAGATCGCAAGCGACTGAAGGAATTGAATTCCAAGATGGAAGGGAGATCCCAGGAGGCGGCTAAGTCCGGACTGTTTGAAGAGTATCTCAACGCAGTAGATGTACATCTCGTGGAAAGGGGCATGGCCTTCAAACCGGCCAAGAGCGTTGAGTTTGGAAAAACCGACCAGAGCATGCTTAATCATATCAGAAATGGCATTCTCTTTCTACTTCGCTTCAATAAAGCTCTCGAAAAGCTCGATGCCAGACCGCTTGATAAAAACGGACTCAAAGAATGCATTGCACTCTTCGTTGTACATGATCTTCACAAGCTGAAGTTTGGAGAATGGAAGCAGGACGAAGATGCATTAGAGACGCTGGAGACATTAGAGAACCAGTTTGAGATACCTGAAGATGCGCTCAAAGAATTTATTGACGAGGTGCATCTCAGGGACTTTGCACCTGGCCTGAAGGATGAGGATTACTTATCAGTCGCAGTCGCCCTCCACAAGAGCAGATTCTCTCGTTCTGGCGCACGTACATCCCGATTCATGGATTTTGAGCCGTTCCTGTATCTCATGGACAGCATGGCCAGTTGCGCCTCTCCGGAGGAGGCGGTCTCAGCTCGGTCGCTGACGGCGCTGCGGGATGGCTTCCCTCAGGACTCGCCCGAGGATCAATTGAACCTGCAGTATCATAGGCTGGACGACGTCAAGGGCATCCTCTCAGGGATAATCAACAAGTCCGTTGCCGATGTGCTCCAAGAACAAGGCTTGATAGTGCTCATGGCCTATCAGGATGGCTGCGTTTATCTTGGCAAAGGGATGCAGAGGGCGGCGGTCTCTGAGGAGTTTATCGGGAGGGTATATGAGGCCCTTGAGAAGAACATTCAGAATTCGACTCCTGCGCTATCTAATCCAAGCAGGCTGGGCGATAACCTCAATACACCAAGGCTGGGATACTACGGACTGAGCGATGAATACTACTTTTTCAGCGGCCCTAAGACGATGCTACGTGCTTTTATTGAGAAATCTATCACATCAGCACATGCAGAGAAAAGCGCGGGCTTAACCGATTCGATGGTAGAGGGCATCAGTAGATGCGCAGAAGTAGCTCCAATCGAGATCGAGAACTCAAAAGAAGGGCAGAAGATACTTTTAGGGTTCGCCAGGGCTGTAGCCACGGTTCATCAGTCATTCATGTCCGAGATGATATCAGATAACAAACAATCT
The DNA here is from genome assembly GCA_012798025.1 of Methanothrix sp. GTDB lineage: Archaea > Halobacteriota > Methanosarcinia > Methanotrichales > Methanotrichaceae > Methanothrix. The sequence goes on from JAAZNX010000083.1 coordinate 5,519, forward strand.
CTCCGAAAAACATGCGAGATTTGGGGCGTTCCAGCAGGAGTCTGCGACGCGCTGATCGATGTAATGGAGAGGGATCCTACTTATCTGGCCAACGGTGGAAAGTGGGAGTACTCTTATGCGATAGCTCAATGCGTAATGGACCGCAAGTATGGTGATCTGAAGCTCAGGAATATGCCACCGATGACAGCCATCGATCACATTGTTGATCTGATCTGGCATGGTATCTCTCAAATGGACCGCTGGGACGAGTTTGTATCGAAGAAGACCAGCACCTATCGCAGGGAGATGATCGAATATCTTCATGATGTACTCACCATAAATGGAACCATATCGCGTCTCGACAAGTCGGAACTCAGCGATGCCTACAAAGAGTACGAGCTGAGCGGGAAGACCTGTAACCTGTGCAATCGTGGCACACTGCTCAACAAAAAGCAGATGGAGAACTCGAACTCGTTCCTGTCCTTTAATTTCACCAACAGAGTGTTCGTCGGAAAGTCAAAGCCCACCAACATTTATACCTGTATTCCTTGCGGCGTAGAATTAGCTTTAAGGATGAACGGTTTCAGTCTTCCAAAAGGCAAGCGATCGAATAACGAGAAGCTCTACTTCCATTTCATTCCAGACTACTTCTTCACGCCCGAGTCGTGGGATTTAGTGAACACGATCCTTACAAAATTTTCTGATGAGGCAAGGGTAAGGATGGCTGCGCTCGCTGAGAGGACCTTCGATTCAAAGTACGTCGGTAGCTCTCCAGAAGTCGAATGCGATGTTGATGTCTATAGTTCATGGATCAAAGATCTGGCTGTAAAAGATGAGGATGAGGGCTCCAAAGGCATGAGCATGGCCCAGTACATGGCCCAAGGATACGGCAACGTCATCGGAAATGCCAGCATGATCTTCTACAAGCCCTCGGACACCACCACGGAGTTTCATTTCTTTGGAGTCTACATCGCCCTGGTCATAGCAGCCTACACTGGCATGAGGGTCGTGGTCAGCCAGTCGCCAATCACAACGATGCGAGGCAGGGATTTCAAAGAGGTCGTGGCGCTTGACTCCGTAAATTCGCATGTTGCAGACTTCTACGGAAAGTTTATTCCGCTCTCAAAGCTGGAGCGGACAATCAAATCAGCCAGCGCCCTGATACGTCTAGGCTATAACACAAGCTCAGGATTGAAGGACTCTTTGTTCCCAAAGTATCTGCGAGTGATGAGGGATGAAGCGCTTCCAGGGTCGTATCTCCTGAAGATGGTTTACCGCGGATCTGAGACTGAGAACACAGTCAATTATCTTCTCGAGGAGGCTCTCTTTCTCGACGAGCTAAAAGGTGATCGAAGATGAACGAATCGGATAAGATATGTCATTTGGCAGAACTCGGTTTTAAGATTGCTCAGCCCAAGGGCTACAAGCCTCATGCAGTGGAAAGGCTGTTCCGCGAATCGGTGAGGGCGATTACAGAACTCCGGGGAGTTGATCTCTCGAAATGCGATTACAGAGCGACGGTCTCAGGACGCATTCAGAAGACTTTAGACCGAATGGGCGATGATCAGGCATTTGTTCCCGAAAGGAGGGGGCTTGATGCCAAGGCTGACGAGTTCGCCGACTATTTCGTGGAGATGATCCTGAACGGGATATGCGAGGGAAAACCTGGCAGACTCAAGAAGATGTCAAACAACCTTGCTGATGGCTACTATTCTGCAACTTTGAATATACGCCGCAAGTATTGGGATGAGAGGAATTTGGATAAGATGAGCCAGACCGAAAAGGAGGAGATAAGATGAGCATTGAGGATATTAAAAAGAAACTGTCATCAGGACTTGTGGATGACCTTGTAAACGAGCCCAGCGCTCATTACGTTCACATTTTGCTGCTCAGAGAGCTGCAATCGAGTGCCATTTTCACGACGAACGGGCAGGACGCTGATATAACAACGGTTGGGATCAGCGCAGATGATGGACTGGTCGATTACTCGCCTGTGATGATGTTCAAGAGAAAGCAGACAGGCAGCGACAGGAGAAAGGGAAAGGAGCTTCAGAGGAACCTCATCAACATCCAGGACACGATGAACGTGAACGAGATGACTCAGGACTCGCCTGAGTCGATGCTCTACGGGAGCGCGGCAGGAGACGAAGCAATTTCAGTCACCTCCAGGGTCATGTACGACACGGCCTACTCCATAAGGGACTCCAGCGTCCTCATTGAGGAGAAGTTCCAGAACGCTCCAGGAGATGGGTTCGCCAAGGGTGCCACAACCGCGATTCGGGAGCCTGATTTCATAATGCCTGGAACCCTGTTCCCGTGCGTGGTTACCCTGAGGGATGCGACCTTTGAGGAGCTGATCTTTGTCTTGGGTGTGACCAAGATGAACAAGCGCTATGGTGCAGCGACGTCCAGGATCGGAAGGATGGAGAACCACATACTGGGAATCTATTACGGACTTGAGGAGGGGCCTGCAAATCTGTTCCTCTCTCAGGATGTGGCACGCCGCCTGGCAGACCCCAACGGCAAAATTACCTCTGAGAACCTGAACAAGGTGCTTTACAGCCCTGTTCTTGACACTGAAAAGGTGAAATCGCTTGTCAAGGAATCCTTCGATGAGGAGATCCAAACGCTTAACATCAAACCACTTGGCGACGACGAGGTTAAGGAACTGGTGGAGCACATCACTGCAGAAACGATGAAGACAGCTTTAGAGGTCCAGAGGGCTAAAGCATCTGCGTTTTTCCAGAGAGTGAACGGAGAGTCAAAGAGCAAGAAAAAGGGGAGCAGGGGAGCAAAGAATGAGTGAGAGTTTCCCGGCAGTGGAATGTTCCATTGAGACTCTGGATCGCACCCTCTATGCATCTAGAGAGGTAGGCGATCTGGTGGATACGGGAGACTACATCCTGAGCACTGCGCTTTACTACGCATTCGGTTTCGTGGCCGGGAGGTACATAAACTCTGGAAACAGGCCATTTTATGTGGAAGAGACCTCAGAGATCTATGAGAAGTTCTACATAACTCCAGCAAGGCCTGAGCCTGCCGGAGAATACCTGAGCAGGATTCTTGGGGTTTCAGCCTCGAAGGTCAAACAAGGGCCTCTGCCAGCTTTGGGTGGACATTCCACGAGCCAGTGGAATGCCAGGATTCATCAGTACGCAGTGAAGAACTGGAATGCCAAAGACCCGAGTTATCCTTACAAGGGGAAGAATCTCCCTCAGTTCGGACGGGAGAGGGTTCTCGATCAGCAGAATTTGTTCACATCCTACATTCTGCCATACGAGGACGATGCAGCATCGCTGGCCTCCAGAATTCCAAGATACGTGCGCCTTGGAAAGAAGCGATCTAAGGCTCGAGTAAGGACGAGGATAATAGAAGGCGCGATCGAGGAGGGTGAGTTTCTCTCCAACCATCCCTTTGGTATCTATGACTATGAAGGTGTGCCATTGGGCGATCTGGTCTCGGTTAAGATGCGACCTGTGCCTCTGATAGTCCAGGGGCGGTACAAAGGAAGGTTCATACGCTTGCCCCGGGTCAGAGGGCGAGAGGACATTGTGCTTCCCTACAAACTGGAGTTTCTAAAATCGAAGAGATCTTAAATATTTTATAAAATTTAGGTGACCCGGGACTTTTGTTTTCCAGGGCCTAATGAAGGAGGTAAAATATGGGATTGGAATGGTATTTCCTAGTGTACGCCCTGATTGCCGCTTGGGTGTTCATGGACGCAAGGAAGAGAGGCAACAATGCACCGGCATGGGCCATAGCCACGATCGTTGTAGGTGTGCTTGCGGTGCCGTTTTACCTGGCCAGGCGCTACCTGCTCGACGGAGAGGTAAGAGAAGGGGGTTTTTCCTGGAACGTGCTCAGGTATTTCGCGCTGTTCTGGACTGTGACCATGGCCATAATACTGATCACCAGCATCGGGGCATTATCAGCCGGTGCTCCTGCATCTGGTGACGAGTATGAAGAGGCTGGCTATGCAATAGTAGCCACTATTGGCATTGGCATGATACTGGGCATGTGGTTCATCGTCGCTGTAGGTGCTCTGGTGCTAGGAATGTTTTTGAAGAAGTCAAGCATAGTAGAGAGAGGTCCGACCGGCCCAGGCAATCGTCAGCCCGATCATAAAGTATCGAATTCTTAACGGAACAGACAAAAAGATTGCTTTATGAGATAGGTTATGAACGTTAAGTGCTGGCTGATCATATTAGCCCTGGCTAGCTTTGTAGAGTTAAGGTATAACGGCAACGTCCCAAATGAAGACGATCTGGGCAACCTGGGATTGAAGATTCTTGGCACACTGAAAGTGAGTTCTTAGCGGTGAGCTTCTTATCATTCTTTAGCCAAATGGGGAAGCTATGAGGAGATAAGCAATATATGGATAACAAAAATGATGAAGACGCTGGACATCTTATTATTGATCTGGACGGTCTACGACTGGAGCAGATAGACCAGGATTATCTCTGGGACTTCAAGGCCTTTGAACATCAGATAGAAAGCGATCGCCTAATCAAGGGCAGAGAGGCCCTCTTTTTGTTCAACCACAGCCCAACAGGTTCAGGCAAGACCATCTCATGGCTGAAGCCTGCGCTCGATGCCAGGATGAAGGTCATCGCGGTATATCCCACCAACGCTCTGGTGATAGATCAGAAGAAGCAGGTGGACAGTGCGATAGAGCGATTTAGATATAACCCCTCAGAATATCACGTTCAGGCAGTCACGAGCGACCTTTTGGTCGAAGAGAAGGAGCTCTATCCGGATGAGTCAGGGCTCAGAAAGGGCCAGCTTTTGAACCGCATCATACGAAAAGGGCGCGGTCGCGGGCTGATACTGCTCGTGAATCCGGATATTCTCACCCTTGCTCTGAAGGACGCCTACTACGAGCACAACATCCGCGAGGCGGTCCGGAGCGTGGACATGATAGTGGTGGATGAGTTCCACCTAGCGTCTGTCAAGCAGAGTGATATGCTACTCTTCATGATGCACGAGATGAGCGATGACAGACGGAGCCGTCTTAAGAAGTTCGTCTTCCTGAGCGCCACACCGAACCGTCAGATCGTCGATAGGGCGAAGAAGGTCGGACTGAACGTAGTCATACTCGACGACAAGAGCACACCGCTCTCGTGCTCTGAGGGACGCCCTGTGCTGCCTCGATTGAGGCTTGAGGTGAGGAGTGGAGCGATTTACAGGACTTATGAGCTGATCAAAGAGGACCTGGATTACTTCGTCGATCTATGCAGGAGGCCGCGTAAGAACGGGGTGAGTGCCAAAACGGTCTTCATCTTGGATGGGATCTACGAGGTGGACGAGGTATTCAATGCGCTCAGGAATGCTCTTGCAGGCCTGAACTTGAGGGTTGAGCGCGTGGACGGGCTTCATCCAGCGACCCCTGAAAAGCTGAAGAGCTTCGATGTTTTAGTCTCGAACTCCTCTGTTGAGGTGGGCATCGACTTCAACGTCGATCGCCTTGTCTTCTCAGGCTATTCGAAGAGCAAGCTGTTACAGAGGATAGGACGCTTGAGAAACAAACCGCAAGAAGAGATCTGCGAGGCGGTCTGTTTTGTGCCAAATGTTCTTTACGATCACCTCAAAGGGCTCTCAGCCAAAGTGGGCATCTTGAGGCTAACAAGAGGAGAGCTTGCTGAGCAGCTAGATAAGGTGCTGGAATCTGGGCTTGACCTTTCGTCTTACTCTAAGACTTACTCGCCCATGGAGGCTTATCTGTATTTGAAGGCAAGGATCAAGGGCGATACGTGGAGGGACGAGCTAGGAGAGGAACATCACGAGAAGGGCATGCCTGAATCCATCCAGGGAGCTGAGTGGATAAGGACTCTGGCCCTCATCGAGAAGCACTTCCTGGAACAAGAGATCGATGGCCAAATGTACGAGTGGCTTGACAGCGAATCACACCTGCTGGAGGACGGACTGCTAAGCTATCGTGGTGCCAGGTTCCAGGCCTTGATGTTCGACACGACTGACAGTCAGCTCAAGCTTTACGATCTGATGTATCTGCTCCGGCGCGGGAACGTTGAGTTCATGTCGCCTCAAAGATTTGCTCTTCGGTTAAGAGAGGCTTGCGAAGGAGATTACGATGCTACGATGAAGCAGAGGTACGAATCGATGAAGAGGTTTGCAGCGGGCTTTTGTTGGTATCATGGCGCTTTGGGCGAGGGGACTCGGAAGGTTTTGTTCAAGGGGGATTCAGAGGAGCATTACAGAAGGATCATGTTCAAAGCCGCGGACCATACAAGAAAACCGCGCATGGTGGGTGGATTTAAGGTAGAGACCGATCCCAACATACCGTCGCTATCCCATTTGAACAACACCCTGACAGAGTACAGGATCTTCGCAAGGCTGATAGATCTAAGCGGCTCGTATCTCAAAGCAAAGTTCAATTTGGGGGATTTCTTTTATCTCTATCCGTATTCAGGTCAAAGGAGTGTGGCCTTCGGGCATGATGCCCTCTACATCGATTGTATGATCAAGGAGGAGCATGCGAGGAGGAGATGAGATTGTTAATGTCGGAGACATAAACCAGTACCTTTACTGTGCCAGAAGGTTTTACTATATTAATTATTTCGACACCATAGAGATGAATCGCTACCTGAAAGATGGATTGCTCAAGCATCAGAGCCAATCGAGGAGAGGCGGTTGGATAAGAGAGCTGTATCTAAGATCTGAAAAGCTCGGGCTTCATGGAAAGATCGATGTCTTAGAGTCAAAGAACATAAGGAGCATTGGTACCACCTTGACGCCGATCGAGCGCAAGCGCGGCTCTTCATATCACGACAACGACGAGGTCCAGCTCGCTGCCTACTGCATGCTCTTGGAGGACTATTTGGGCGAGCCGGTACGTATGGGTTACATCTATCTCTTCGGCACAAATGAGCGCTACGCGATTACTATTACGGACTGGCACCGCGAGCGCGTA
>JAAZNX010000051.1 GCA_012798025.1 Methanothrix sp.
AGGGACAAAGACTACAACCTGCTCTACAAGTTTGCAGACGAGCAGAACAATTACTTCCTTTCCACGACTCCACCAACAGGGTTTAGCGCAATTGAGATACCAGCTTTGCCGGTGACAGGCGATTTCTACGTTGTATTTTATGACAGGGGAGCCATGGGCATCGCCATGGATAGCAGCAATGGAACTGGCAACTCTTACTTCTTCATGAACGGCCAGATGATTCCTGCTCAGTTCAAGATGACAAACACCAATGAGACCATAAAGGTCGACTGGATGATCTTGGCAGTAGGCAAGTAAAACGGTAGGCAAGTAAAACGATGTTTGAATCCTGTAAAATATGCATTGCTGGACTTCCAGGAATTGGAAGCGTGGGCAAGGTGGCTTGCGAATATCTTGCCACGGCGCTGGAATCCAGCACATATAAGTCCTTTTTTTCGCGTGTTTTTCCAGCGCAAGTTATGGTCTCAGATGGACTGTCTGAGCTTTTGCACGCCGAACTGAAGGTCCCCAAAGACAGAAAAAATATGTTAATCCTTTCTGGCGACGCCCAGCCGCAGGATGTTGTGGGAATGCATTGGCTGGCTGCAGAGATCCTTGAAACCCTGAAGGAAGAAAAAGTGACTGACGTCATAACCTTGGCAGCTTATGTTGGAGACACAAAGGAGAAAGTGCTGGGCGTGGCCAGCGACTTTGACAGCGCTGCGGCCTTAACGCAAAATAAAATTCCACTCTTGAGGACAGGTGCCATCGGAGGCCTGAACGGCCTTCTGGCCGGGCTTGCGCCACTGCATGAAATGCGCGGCTTTTGCCTGCTTGGAACCAGCTCAGGAGCAGACCTTGTGGACATAAGAGCAGCGACGAGCCTATTGGAGGCATTAAAAGAACTGCTTCATCTCGATTTGGAGATATCTCTGATGGAGCCGGAGACTGAGAGTCCTGTGGAGTTCGCTCCCGAAGACTTGGACATGAACTATCGGTGAACTCCTGATGTAGGGGGCTTCCCGCTCAGCCCCCTTTGCTCCTGCAAGTTAAATCAAGCAGCACGCCATAGTCTATGTTCTCCAGGAACCTCTTCTCTCTGGAGTCTTTCGTCCCGAACCTTGCGATATTGATGGCGTCCCTATCTGGTGGAGATGAAAAACGGGCGATCTTTTCCGGATAGCGGGAGTAACTGCACAAAAGGCTCTCGCCGATAGCATGCAGCCTGCCGCAGTTCCCCCATTGATTGGACACTGCCAGGTGCATCTGCTCGCCCAGCCTTGCCTCCCATATGAACCTGGCTTTAGCATCGTCCCAGAGGGCAGGCACACAGAGCATGTCTGCGCCAAGCTTTGCCAGAGAATCTGCAGCCTCAGGAAACATGAGGTCGTGGCCGAGGAGCATTCCGATCCTGGCGAAGGGAAGGTCAAAGGCTGCAAAACCGCAGTCGCCGAGACATGCCCAGCTTTTATCACGCGAGGTGAGGTGAACAGCTCTGTACTTGCCCAGGATCCCGTCGGGACCAACCAGGACAGAGCTGTTATAGAGCCCCTTCTCATCCAGCTCAGCCATACCAAAGACTATGAAGAGATCCTTTTCTTGCGCTTTTCTGGCAAAAAGGTCTGTAGTCTTCCCTGGTATCTCCTCCGAGCAGCTCTCCGCCTCCTCTGGGCTGAAAAGTGCTCCTGAGGTGGAGAGCTCCGGCAGAACGACGAGGTTGATCTTCTGTCCGTCCTTGGAAGCCCTGGCCACTGCATCGTCTATGAGCCTAAATGCCCTTAACACATTGGCCGCCGCATCCAGAGGCTCAGGGCAGAACTGCAGTGTTGCGGCCGTAAAATCGGCTGCATGCGGCAAACCCAGAAGGAACTCGATATTGATATGGGAGTAGGGGTCCAAAGTTATGTTTCCATAGCATTTGGGCCGTCTGCAGCTCAAGGCATTGTGCATCGTGATGCTGCTTGAGGGCAGCGTGCAGTAAATGATGGTATCCTCAGGAGAGCTGGCCTGCACTATCGCTTCTCCCCGAGGATCTACGACGAAGGATTGCGCACTATTGCAGTCCATGACCCTGTCTTTTCCTGTCCTATTGCATGCAAGGATGTACATGCCGTTTTCCAGTGCTCTGGCCCGCCAAAATTTTTCAGGGTTGTGGTGCTCAGGAGGCCAGTTGGCCGGAACCAGCAGGATCCTCGCCCCTTGAAGGGCCGCGATCCTGGCAGGTCTGTAGGAGTACGAGTCGGCGCAAATCAACAGGCTAATCGGTCCAAACTCGGTCTGGACCACATCAACTGGTATATTGCCCTTTGCAGCCCAGAGATTTTCCCTGAAGGCCGGGGATAGCTTGCGATGTCTGGCCACAACAGTTCCCGTCGGCCCCAGCAAGGCAGCTGAATTGTAAAATATGCCCGTTCCACAGTCGCGCTCGGCCATGCCGATGCAGATGTAGCAGCCGTACTCCTTTGCAATCCGACCGAAGGCCTCAGTCGTCGGCCCGGGAATGCTCTCAGCAAGAGGTGCAATCTCCCTTCTGCTTTCAAAGGCGTAGCCTGTGGTGGCAAGCTCAGTATTCACGATGATTTGGGAGCCTTCTTGAGCTGCCTCTTCATTCAAAGCTAATAGCCTGGCTAAATTTTTATCTTTGTCCTTCCAGGAAATCGACGCATGAACGAGTGCGACCTTCAACTCTTCGCATGGCATGATATCAGTGTCCCCGCTATAACCTAAAAACCATTTGATACGTGCTCACTAAATGATCGAGGATCTCTCGAAAGCTTTATTTAATCAACTTAACTAGCCTTAAATTAAAAATTGTTTTGTTATGCGAAAGTCAGCCTGATCAATAAAGATAGCGGGATGGATCAATACGATGAAGGTCAAGATTGCCTATGTCACAACACAGGAAGCAAGCGACGTCTTCCCTCTCATATCCGCACTAAAAGAGCTGATCCGCCAGAAAGGAGAGGTGGCAGAGGTGGCCGTCAGATCTGGCGAGGATCTCAAGGATGCTGTCCTAAGGGAGCAGTTCGAGCGGTTTGCCAGAGGCTGTCACCTGGTCATCTTCAATTTGCACGGCGGAAAGAAGAGCCTTCCCTCCTTCGACGAGCTGATCCAGGGGCTGCAAAACAGCGGCGCCTCGATCTTTGCTCAGTCGGCCTCAAATGAGCCCGAGATCGAGCTCACGAGGCTGTCGACTGTCGATGGCGAGGTCTACAGGAAAGTGTCCCAATATCTCGATTATGGCGGGCGGGAAAACTTCTACAACCTCCTCCTCTACCTGGCCAATCAGTTCATCGGGGCGGATTATGCTTTTTCCGAACCCATGAGGCCCACCTGGGAGGGCATCTATCATCCAACATTCGATCACGTTCCGACCTTGGATGAGTATCTGAAGAGCAAGTACGTAGCCGGTCGGCCGACGGTCGGCCTGTGGTTCTACCAGAGCCTTTGGCGGGCGGGAAACACTGCCTTCATCGACAGTCTGATCGCTGAGATCGAAGGGCAGGGCGCAAATGTCATTGCAGTCTTCCTTCACGCCCTCAAAGACGTCGAGCGGGGAACGAAGGGTGCTGAGTGGGTGGTAGACAACTTCTTCATGAAGGACGGACAGCCTCTCATAGACGTCCTGATCAGCACCCTCATGTTCTCGCTCTCCATCAAGCCATGGGCGGGATCGGACAAAGACGAGGCTGAGGAGGTCGCCAGATCTGAGCAGTGGTTTTTGAAGAGGCTGAATGTTCCAGTCCTGAAGGCCCCAGTGACCTACAACTCTCCTGCAGAGTGGATGCAGTCGCTGCAGGGCTTAAGCCCCCTGGACATCTCCATGGGGATCGCCATGCCGGAATTTGACGGCATGCTGATCGCGGTTCCTGTGGCAGCCAGGGAGAGGACAGATACAGATCCGCTGACTGGAGCCAGGATCATCAGGTTTGAGCCGCTGCCCGAGCGCATCTCCAAGATCGTGCGGCTGAGCCTGAACTGGGCGAGGCTTCGGCGTATTCCCAATTCCCAGAAGAAGGTGGCAATCATCTTCCACAACTACCCTCCCCGGGACGATCGCATAGGCTCGGCCTTTGGGCTGGACTCGCCCGTATCGGTCTTGAACATCATGAAGGACATGAAGGACGCGGGATATACGATTGAGAGGATGCCAGAGAGCGGCCAGGCCCTGATAGAGGATGTGAAGAGCAGGCTCACCCTTGACCGACGCTGGAGGAGTCCGGAAGAGCTGGCAAGAAGGGCGATCGACTCGGTCTCGGAAAAAGAATATGAAGCCTGGTTTGGGCAGCTCCCAGTGGCAGTGCAAGAGAAGATGACCTCTGCCTGGGGAGAGGCACCGGGAAAGCTGTTCGTTCATAAGAAGAACCTGATAATTCCGGGCCTCATCAATGGCAATATCTTCATCGGCCTTCAGCCCCCGCGCGGCTTTCTGGAGGACCCGGCAGCCATCTACCACAGCCCCGATCACCCCATTCCCCACCACTATTATGCCTACTACCGTTGGATTCGGGATGTATTCCGGGCCGATGTCATCATGCACATCGGAAAGCACGGCTCTCTGGAATGGCTTCCGGGAAAGTCCGTGGGGCTTTCCCAGTCGTGCTTCCCAGACATAGCCATATCCGATCTTCCCAACATCTATCCCTACATCATAAACAATCCTGGCGAGGGAACTCAGGCCAAGAGGAGGAGCTACTGCTGCATCATCGATCATCTGGTTCCCGTGATGCACAACGCCGATTCCTATGACGAGATGGCAGAGCTGGAGGTGATGCTCACCGATTACTATCAGGCCGCCTCTGAGGACCCATCCAAGCTGCCGACGCAAAAGAAGATGATCTGGGAGAAGGTCTGCGAGGCCAAGCTGGACCACGACCTTGAGACGGACGAAGAGGTGGCATTCTCGGACTTTGACAAATTCCTGGAGAGGCTGCACGAGTATCTACACGAGATGGCAGACACTCAGATCAGGGACGGACTTCATATCCTGGGCGAGCCGCCCGAAGGCTCGCGTCTGGACGAGTTTCTGGTTGCGCTCACGAGGCTTGCCAATGGCCAGGTGCCATCTCTCCGGCAGTCTCTGGCAGAGGCCATGGGCTACGATTACGATTATCTTTTGTCAAACCGGGGGCGGATCGTTTCCGGGTCGAAGAGCTGCGGACAGGTGATTGAGGATTTAAACGCCCTCGCCCTGCGGCTGGTGTCAGGGCTTCATCAGCGGGACTTTGCCTTTGAGACGATTCCCGAGCTGATGAAGGAGATCCTGGGAAAGAGAAACCCCAAGATTGAAAAGGTGCTGGATTACATAGCCACGACGCTCGCGCCCAACATCGATGCTACAGTGGACGAGCTTTCAAACACACTTTGTGCCTGCAGCGGTGGTTTTGTCTCGCCCGGGCCCTCTGGAGCCCCCACACGTGGAATGGCGGACATACTGCCCACTGGAAGGAACTTCTACTCAGTCGATCCGCAGGCGATTCCATCCCAGGCGGCCTGGGAGGTAGGCGTTGCCCAGGCAGACGCTCTGCTCAAGCGTTACCTGGAGGATGAGGGGCGCTATCCCGAGTCTCTGGGAATCGTTATCTGGGGCAGCCCTACGATGCGAACGAAGGGCGATGACATCGCCGAGGTCCTATGCCTCATGGGCGTTCGCCCGGTCTGGGAGGAGAGGAGCGGAAGAGTTACAGGAATCGAGCTCATTCCCATGGAGGAGCTTCAGCGTCCCCGCATAGACGTTATGCTGCGAATCAGCGGATTCTTCCGGGACGCATTTCCCAATATCGTTCATCTCGTAGACAGGGCTGTGGAGCTGGTGGCAGAGCAAAAAGAGCCGCCTGAGAAGAACTTCCTGGCAAAGCATGTATCTGCAGACATTTCCGAGAAGACGGCCGCTGGAGTCGATGGAGAACAGGCCAAGACCCTGGCCTGCTACCGCATATTCGGCTGCCGCCCTGGAGCCTACGGTGCAGGCGTCTCGGACGCCATCGACTCCAAGAACTGGAAGGATGAGAAGGACCTGGCAGAGATCTACGTAAAATGGGGCGGCTATGCCTACGGTCGCAAAAACTTCGGAGCGACTGTTCCCGATGAGTTCCGAAGACGCCTCAGCCGTCTCGACCTGACCGTCAAGAACGAGGACACCCGCGAGTACGACATGCTGGACGGCGATGATTTCTACTCCTATCACGGCGGGATGATCGCAGCCGTCAAGGCGCTGAGAGGCGAGCTTCCTCGTTCGTACTGCGGTGACAGCTCCGATCCTGATCGCGTGAAGACCAGGAGCACAGTCGAGGAGACCAAGCACATCTTCCGTGCCCGCATCCTCAACCCCAAATGGATCGAGAGCATGAAGCGCCACGGCTACAAGGGCGCGGGCGACATCTCGAGGATGGTGGACATCGCCTTCGGCTGGGATGCCACTGCAGAGGTCCTGGAGGACTGGATGTACGAGGAGCTGGCGAACAGGTATGCTCTGGACAGGGAGATGCAGGAGTGGCTGAAAAAAGTGAACCCCCACGCACTGCAAAACATCGCCGAGCGGCTGCTCGAGGCAGTGGAGAGGGGGATGTGGCAGGCGTCTGATGAGATGAAGGAGGAGCTTCGGGACGTCTATCTGGAGATCGAGGGGTGGATCGAGGGCGATCAACAACAGGCGGATGCCAATCCAGGGAGTTAGGCATCTGAGACATCTTCAATGATCGATGAAAAACCCGCACTTCTGGCTTTATCCGTGACCGGAGACTGCAACCTTCGCTGCAGCTACTGCTATGCCCGTGGCGGCGAGTCGAGCGCCTCGATGAGCTGGGTCACTGCCAAGCGGGCCGTCGACGTCATGGCGCAACGCTTTCCCAGTTTCAAGATCCAGTTCACAGGCGGCGAGCCTCTACTTAACCTTGGCCTGATCGAAAGGGCAGTGGACTACCTTGATGAGCTGGGCCTGCGAGTCCCCTGCCAGGTTCAGACCAACGCCACCCTCATCATCCCCGATGTTGCCGCAAAGCTGAAGAGCCTCAAGATCGCAGTAGGCGTGAGCCTGGATGGGCCTGCTCTGGTGAACGACGCTCTGCGGCCTTTTCCAGACGGCAGAGGATCGACAGGGTCGGCACTGAAGGGGATTTTTGCCCTGCGAGAAGAAGGCATCAGGGTGGGCGCTACATGCGTCCTCTCCAGCGCAAACGCAGGGGCGCTTGCGGGACTGGTGGACCTGCTGAGCTATCTTGGAAACGTGGAAGGAGTCGCCATGGACCTCCTCCGGCCAGTTGGCAGGGCAAGCCGCTCAATGCAGCCCGAAGCCACTATGGCAGCCAAAGGCATTGAGGAGGCCATAAAACGCGCTGATCGTATTGCAGAGATGGGCGGACGAAGGATAAGATTCCGTGAGATTGAGCGGATGAAGGGCACGCTGTGTCGTGGCGAAAAGAGGCTTCATCACTGCTATTTCGATTCATGCAGATCCTTGGTTGTGCTGGCCGATGGCAGATCTTACGTCTGCCCATCGCTGCTCAATGAGAATCTTGGTTTGGGAGATATCATGGCACCTGGTTTTGCAGATGGACTCTTGGATCGAATGGCTGCAGCACGCCGCCTGGTGCAAGCACCTCAAGTATGCCGAAACTGCCCCGATCGATGGCTGTGCGGAGGGCCGTGCCTGGCTCATTATGTCGCTGGTTTAAATTTGGATATCGAGTGTCTCGCAAAGAAGGTCTTCATGAGATATGCCAGAAAAATGGCGGAAAAAGATCGAAGGCTATCTCTGAGCACCTAGTCGACCCGCACTTTCTGGGCATTTATTACTACCAATTTAGGCAGGTGAACCTCGAGTATGCCGTCCTTGAAGCTGGCCTTGATTTGCTCTGGTTTGACCTCTACTGGCAGCTTGAGCTCTCGCTTCTGGCCGATGGGGCTGATCTCCCTGCGCAGATATTTTCCAGCTCGTGGGTTGGCCTTGGTCTCGACGTAAAGGCTGTCCTCCGTAGCCCTCAGGTCGATATTCTCTTTGCTTGCGCCTGGCAGAGCCACAAGGGCAATCAGCTCTTCATCGGTATCCATAAGATCAACGGCTGCCAAGTCGTAGCCCTTGGACTCACCTAAGTCGCAGCTCATCTCTCCCAAGATCTTTTTTGCGACCTGGCTGGCCTGGCTTGACATCCTGGCAGCCTCGACTGCAGCCTTGCCGATCATGCGTTCCAGATCGCTAGTGCCTGAAGAATCGGATCTCATGCTCAAAAATAAGGCCTTGTTCTCATAAAACCCTTTGCATCCTCTGGAAACGGCCAAAGCCAGGACTGACATTCAGATCTCCATCATAGACCACAGTGCCTCTGACCAGGGTCATTTGAGGAAATATGGCCTCCTTTCCCTCATAAGGCGTCCAATCGGCGCGGCTGTGCAGATGATCGGCGTTTATCTTCCGGACGTTCTTGGTGTCCACTATCACCAGATCTGCGTCCCTACCAGGCTCGATGGTGCCCTTGCCTGCCAGCCCAAATATCCTCGCAGGTTTTACAGCAGTCGCATCCACCAGTCGCTCGAGGCTGATGAGATTGCGTCTCACTGAAAAGAGCATCATGGGCAGCATAGTCTCAACTCCCGGAACGCCTGCAGGCGCATCCCAGATGTCATCTCTCTTCTCCTCTGGTAGGTGAGGCGCGTGGTCCGAGGCCAGAGCGTCGATAGTTCCATCACGCAGGCCTGCCCAAAGAGCGTCACAGTCCGCCTGGCCACGCAGCGGTGGATTCATCTTCAGAAAGGTGCCCTGTTGACGGTAGTCCTTTGTATTGAAGAGGAGGTGATGAAGGGCTACCTCACAGCTCGCCTCTTTGCCGCTCATCTTTGCCGACCTCACGAGACTCAATCCCAGTCCAGTGCTGAGGTGACAGATGTGCAGTCGGTCCGACCATGCCAGCACTTTTTCGATTGCTTTAGCCTCTGCCAGAGCAGGCCTGGCCATGGAGTAAACCTGCGGATCATGAGAGCTCTTCAAGGGCTCGGTCTTCTCCCTGACCACTGAGCCGTCCTCGGCATGAACAGTTGCCAGCATTCCTGCTTTTCGGATCTCCTCCAAGACGATTTTTAGCTCCTCGTCGCTGTGCTCGTAGGTGAAGATCTCGCCTATGGCCGCTGCCCCGGCTCCTGCCAGCTCCTCGATTCTGCCTGGGCCCCCGTTGATGCAGAAGTCCACTACCGATCGGTTCCGGGCGAGGTCCAGCTTCATCTCAAATGATCTGGCGTCCAAGGTCTTTGGATCGGTGTTTGGCTGGTCCACAACCGCAGTCACGCCACCTGCAGCCGCGGACAGTGAGCCGCTCAGCCAATCCTCTTTGTAGTCCTGCCCAGGTTCGCGGAAATGAACGTGGGCATCGATGGCACCTGGGAGCACCAGCATTCCCATGGCATCGATCTTCTCGTCTGCCCTATGGGAGCCGCCAAGGGCCAACACTTTGCCGTCTTTGATCCAGACATCGATGGTCTTCAGGCCCGCATGAGTAAAAACGCGGCCATTCAAAACCGCCAGATCAAAGTTTATATCCAAACCTCCTCAGCAGCAAACGCCGCTCCTCGACCATGGTCGCATCCTCTACGCCCTTGGGCGGCAATCCGTCAATGACGCCCAAGATCCCTCGACCGAGCTCTGTCTCGGCCACAACGACCTCCAGGGGGTTGGCTGTTGCACAGAAGATGCCACAAACCTCCTGAATGCCCTTGATGGCGTTCAAGACATTTATTGGAAAAGCACCTTTCATGAGCACGACGAAGGTATGGCCGCAGGCAAGCGCCAGCGAGTTCTTCTTGGCCACCTCGATCAAAGCTGCGTCGTTGCCCTCTAAACGCACCAGGCAGTCACCGCTGGCTTCTGAAAAAGCGACGGCGAACTTGGCCGCTGGCACGATGCCTGCAATGGCTTCATAGAGGTCTTCTGCCGTCTTGATGAAGTGGCTCTGTCCCAATACCAGGTTCGATCCTTCAGGAATATCCATCTTTATTACTTTCAGTTCCATCATCAACCCTCACTTATTTCTTAGGCCCTTCTTCGGTCCCTTCGACGATCCTGCATGAATATTCTTTTTGATCACAAAAACGGTTGTCAAGTAATAGACTACCATGAAAACTATCGATGAGTATATAGATATGCTGGCAGACTCCACAGGTCCCATGTGCAAAAGAAGAATGTAATAAAGGGAATTGATGATGAAGAATATGAGGCCTATAAAGGCTGATTGTTGCATAGGCTTGAGCTGCCTGAAGCGAATTATAATGTCTGTGTAACTTGGTTTTCCAAAGCTCACCATGGTTCCCCCACGTCGTCGACCAGTAGAAATCCCTTTCTATCCATATAAAGCCTTGTCCACCAGACGTTGGAGAGAGGAGCCAGGACCAAGATGTTTATCAGGCCCGTTACCACTGACAGAAGCTGATAGGTTGAGCTCTCTTTAGCCGAGAAAGAGCCGCCAATCATCTGCAGACCGAAGGATATGGCCACTACAACCAACCAGAGAACCAGTACGTCGAACTTGTTGTATCGAAAGAAGCTTATGCTGGCCTTGATGGCTGCCAGAGCCCCCATATTGTCGACCACCAGCGCATAGGGCGCCGCCGCCAGTGCCAGAGACAGTGCAAAAACATAGAGGATAAGCATGAGGACTCCTAATACCAACAAGCCTACTGCCTGAGGTTCTGCCTGCAACGGGCTTGGGAGCATCGCTATGCCCGGAGCAATGAATATCAAGCCTGCCATGGTCATGAGGTTCATCAAGATGGTGGCAATGAACATATTCAGGAAATGCTTACTTCCTGCAGACCACATGGCGCCTGTATCTGATTTGCCCTTCTCCAGAGCTTGCCTGGCCATTCCGATGGCTCCGGCGGTGAAGAAGGCGCTTACCAAGGATAAGAGCACTATCAGTATGACAAAGATCAGCACGATCTGTACGAACTGCTGTAGGGGCAGGCCGCTTATGGAATCTTCCATCTGAGAAAGCAGCTCTTGCATCTCCTCCATGCTCTCCACAG
>JAAZNX010000131.1 GCA_012798025.1 Methanothrix sp.
ATTAACATTCTTGCCGAGGTACTTGCTCTTCTGTCTAATTTGCCTCTTCTCTTTGTCGTAATAGGGGGTGATCTCGTACAGGTACTCCTGGCCATTTATCTTCTTGATGCGTGTGAAAGATTTCATGTGCCATTTAGGCACATAATGTTATTTATAGATTGTGGTGATGGCTGTTGATAAAGTCCTATCATGCCTAAATCATGGGGAGCTTAGGATAGGACTACCAAACATATGCGCATGACCAGCATTTAAATAGAGATCCACGCCAAAAAAAAGAGATGCTCCATAGGAGCGGCTTTTGATCAATATTGAATTAAGCTCTTAAAAGAATTGACCCAGTTGGTTTGCTGAGGCGCAGCGGTCAGGTCGTATCTGGAAATTGTGCTTCCTTCAGCATTTTGGAGCGCAATCTCGTTGTCGATCCACAGAGGCGCTGTGTTATTAGTATATAGGTCTGAATCGCTGCCAGGGCCATTGCCCTCATGGACCTTCACAGATGCGCCCATCTGAAGAGTGAACTCTGGGAAGATGAATGTCGCATTTCCAGCTGAAACCAGCCTCCATCCATTGAAGTCCCATGGGCCGACGGCTTGGTTTGTTATCTCGACCCACTTATCTCCGACCATGTTCACCTTTGTTATTGCGACCTTCACAGAAGGGGTGGTCGTTCCTGGCCCGCGACTGAATACAACATTTGTGTCCGCAGCCTTGGTTACATCCCGATAGCCACCGGCGATATTCTTTCCCAGGACCTCAGCTTTGGTAAGAGTCGCTTTAGATAGCTGCGTGAACCTTGAAATTGCCTCTTGCGTCACCGAGACATTCGTGGCATTTATGATAGTAGCATTTGTTACATTAGCAGTACTCGCAGTTTCTGTGACATTTTGGGCATCCTCAGCAAGCACTATTCCTGAGGAAAATGCCGTTAACACTGCGAATAGTACCAACACACTCTCATATCTCATATTCACACCTCGTTCATAGTATTCCAAGAAAAATATAAGCTTTTCTAAAAATTTCTTTGTATTCTTTGAATATACACCAGGGGATATTAATAAGTATTGCCCTTCGAACTTGGGAAAAAATTGTCAGCAGGATCATCCTGCCAATATTTCAGCCACATGAAGGCTTTTTGTGAATTTAACCAAGGATTTTACTTAGTCTCGGCTGCTGCAGTTGCCGTCTCGTTTAGAGTCTCGTTGATGGTTGCGTTTATCGTCTGGTTGAGCGACTCGTTAATGCTCACATTGACACTGGTATTGTTCTCGGCAACGCTCACATTGGCTGCGTCCTCTTTCTCAGCGAAGGCCACTCCAAAAGAGAGGGCCATCAGGAGAGAGAAGAGCACAACTCCACTTGCTATCTTGCTCATGATTTACACTCCATTTTTTTTATAGAAGGCATAAGGATGTTGATCCGAATTTAAGCTTTTCTCCAAAAGCAAATTATATATAAATTTTATCTAAATTACTTTCTTTTATAGCTCTTGCAGCTCCGAATAAATTGGCCTATGGCATACGAATAAAAATGCGCATGAAGGTACCCGCCTAATGTGTTGTGCTCCACCAGTCCATCACGGCAATTAAATATCCCTTTGCCTCTGCGCAGCCGATAGGCGAAGATTGCATCTCTGTCACAATCAAAACGAGAGTAGTGGAACTCATGACCGCGAACGATTCTGCCAATTTCCACCACGGGGTTTGATCCGACCACCTCAGCCTCCACGTACCCAAGCGCTTGAAGCTTCTTGGTCATGATGGTAGAGCCTGGCAAGGCACCGATCATCTTATGATAGCCCAGGTCCGATTGAATCCCCTCGCCAAGATACATCAGTCCGCCGCACTCACCATAGATTGGCATGCCTTCCTGCGAGGCCTTCTTAATCTGTTCGCGAGCAGGAGCAGCTTCTAGATTTGCAGCATGCAGCTCAGGATAGCCTCCTCCGATATACAGTCCGTCCACTGCCGGCAGATCGTCACGCAGCGGGCTGAAGAAGACCAGCTGCGCACCACTCCTCTCCAGCTCGCGCAAGTTCTCATGATAATAAAAGCAGAAGGCTTCATCCTGAGCTATGCCTATGCGCACGGATCTTTCACCATTCTCGCTCTCTTGCTTGGCCGGGCAGGTAGCACAGCGAAGCTTTAAGATATCGTCGATCGCGGCGTTCTCCTCCATGAATGATGCCAGAGCTTTCAGGTCGTGATCCTTCTCAAAGCTCATCACAAGGCCAAGATGCCTGCTCTTCATTTCCAGATCATTATTTCTGGGCAGTGCTCCGTAGACGGGCCGCTGCAAAACTCTCTTCAGCATCGCGACGTGGCGCTCGCTCCCCACGCGGTTAAGTATGGTGCCTGCTATTCGCACGGCTGGATCGTAGCTGACAAAGCCATTCTCCATTGCTGCGGCACTGCGGGACATGCCGTGAGCATTGATGACCAGCAGAACAGGGATATCAAGGGCCTTGGCCACCTGGGCGCTGCTGCCAACCTCTGAGGCGTCCATCCCGTCATACAGGCCCATCGCGCCCTCCACAACGGCAACGTCTGCTCCCGCTAGGGCGGAGCAAAAGCAGCGTCTAACTCCGTCCAATCCCATCATGAATGGGTCGAGGCTGCGCGAAGGGCGGCCACAGATTGCAGTGTGATGCGAAGGATCGATGAAGTCCGGCCCTACCTTGAAGGGCTGCACTACAAGGCCGCGAGCGCGAAGAGCCGCCATCAGGCCCAGGGTGATTGTGGTCTTGCCAACGCCGCTGTGAGTGCCTGCAATGAGGACGGCCGGAATCATGAAAAAAAGATGTTTCTTTTCGGTTAATTAGGATTGCCATTCGCAGAAAATGATGCCGGGATTTGCGATAAATGATTTGAACAAACGAAGATATTTAAAACAAAATATTTTTACAATAAGAATTATTTTAACTATCATTTAGGAAAAATTCAAGTATTTTCAAATATATTCTGTAAAAAAAACAGTGCATTGAAAGGGAGGATTGTTTGTAAAAATTAATAAAACATATCAAATTTTGGACGCGAAGATAAGATGATTTATGAAATTTTTCAATAGCCTCGACTCGCAAAATGAATCAAAAATAAAAAAAGAGGTATGCAAATGGATCTAAGACTCGGTTCGAAGGGTGATCATGTTAAAGGGATTATTGCTGTTGGACAACGAGGATCCTTTCGCAGACATCAAAATCATCGGCTATAAGCGGGGTACAGATCCAGAATTGCATCCAGCAAAAGATTGCGGCAAGTTCATGATAGGCGACTTGATATTCGGAAAGTAAACTGCAAAGGATGAGCATCTCTGTAGACTCGTCCTCAGCATCCATCCAGATCCAAACCCGGGGTCTGCTACTAAACCGGCTCCTGATCCAATGGGATCGACGACTTACCCCGCAATTCCCACCGAAGGAATTGAGGATCACGATTGGGTGCTGAATACCGAGAATGCTAGAGCCTGTGGTTATACAGTAAGCATCTGGACGGAAGATCGCACAATCATGAACAGCGGCTATATCGGGCGAGAGGCACAAAGATATGTGGGATTCTGCCTTGAGGAGGCATCCGGCTAAAGAAAAAGAGATGTACTGTCCACTTGGCGATGGCTTTCCCATCCATTCACGACGCCCTTGGAGCAGACTTCAAGGACGTCATGCATCATTTTTTCCTTGAACTACCGTCCTAAACAGATCCTAAACAGATATATCCTCTCCGGCAAAGGATATTTACATGATTCACAGATGCTAAGTTCATGCTTGTAGGCGTCGTAAAGAGGGGAAAATACGGCGAGCGTCTTTTGGATACCATCAAGAAGCACACCGATTTTCAGGTCGTCTCCGTCGATGTTCCACAGGTGCTGCCGGGCTTCATAGAGGACCCGGAAGGGTTCGTAAAAGAGCTAAACCTCGATCCTGCGATCTTCAAGGCAGATCTGCTCATCCTCTATACCTTTCATCCAGACCTGACGCCACAGATCGTGCGAATGGCAGGCGAGCATGGCGTCAAGGCTGCCATAATTCCTGGTGGAATAGGCAGGGCCGGGTCCCTTCGCGAGCTGGAGATGATAGCAGAGAAGCACAACATCCACATCGAAGTTGATGAGATCTGCTGCACCCTAGAAGAGTGCGGCGTTCCAGTTGTGGATGAGTTCGCCAGAAAGCTTGGCAAGCCTGAGCTTGAGGTCGAGACGAAGGATGGGCGGATCTCCTCGGTGAAGGTCCTGCGCGGATCGCCTTGCGGCGCGACCTGGCATTCTGCAGAGGGCGTGGTTGGAAAGAGCGTTGAAGATGCGCCGTCGATGACTGGGCTCTTTTGCCAGCAGTATCCCTGCCGCGCAGTGCGTGGGACGCCTGGCGGCATTCATACCTCAGGGGACCTTCACAAAGATGCCATGGAGCGAGCACTGGGAAAGGTAACAAAGCTTGTGCTGCCAGAGCAGTCCAGGCCCATCAAGATTGGGGCAGGCAAGGCGAAGAATGAATGAGAAACGTTGTGATTGATGCTACAGTTCGTGCGCTGCAAAGGGCCCAGACCAGCCTTCCAGATTGGGTCTTGCAAAGGATCGAGGCAGCAGCGAGGCATGAGACAAACTCCGTCGCGAGGTCTCACCTCGAGTTCATGCTAAAGAACGTGCGCATTGCCAGGGAAACACGCCTCCCGCTCTGTCAGGACACAGGACTTCCAATCTTCCATGTGGAGATGGGCAGGGATCTGTTGCTGGACTTCGATCTGAGAGAAGCAGTGGCCGAGGGCGTGAGGATCGCGACCGAGCAGATACCCCTGCGGCCTAATGTCGTAGATCCGCTGACGCGCAAGAACAGCGGCAATAATACAGGCCAGGGTATGCCGGACATCATTCTGGAGATCGTAGATGGCAGAGGCCTTTGCCTCACAGCTTTTCCAAAAGGCGCAGGCTCGGAGAACATGAGTATTGTGGGCATGCTCAACCCCGCAGACGATCCATTTGACTTCATCTTGAAGACAGTGGCGGAGCGCGCTACCAACGCCTGCCCGCCGCTATTTTTGGGCATTGGCCTTGGCGGAACCTTCGACCTGGCGGCGCGGCTCGCAAAACGCGCTCTCTTCAACATGCCCGGCTCCTCGCCAATGGAGATGGATTTGCTCAGGCGCGTGAACGCTTTGGGCATCGGTCCAATGGGCCTTGGCGGGGACACTACGGCTCTTGGTGTAAAGATCGAGAGGGCCTTCTGTCACACTGCATCTCTTCCTGTGGCCATAAACTTTCAGTGCTGGGCGCACCGGTGCGCCACGGAGGTGATCTTCTGACAGAGCATCATCTAAAGACGCCGCTATCATTTGAAGACGTGCAAAAGCTCGCCCTAGGGGACGTGGTGTTCCTGAGCGGTCGCGTGTACACTGCCAGGGATAAGGCCCATGCGCTGATGCGCCAGAAGGGCTGTCCCGTATCACTGGAAGGCGCAGCTCTGTATCACTGCGGTCCTCTCATCCGAGAGGGCAAAGTTCTCTCAGCAGGGCCTACCACAAGTGGCCGCATGGCTCGGTACACTGAAGAGATCCTCAGGCTGGGCGTCCGGGCGATAATCGGCAAAGGTGGAGTGCCAGGAGAGCCTTTCCGCAACAGGGCAGTTTACCTGGCATTTCCTGGAGGCTGCGGCGCAGCTGCTGCCCTGCAGTTGAATGTGACAGGCGTACACTTGCAGGAGCTGGGGATGGCCGAGTCCCTTTGGGTATTTGAAGCAAAGAGCCTCGGCCCCATGATCGTCGCTATCGATACGCATGGAAATGATCTTTATCAGGAGGTGAGACGTTCAGCCATAGAGAGGACGAAAATTTGAGGAGAGCTGCAACGGAGGCTCGATACCTGCTGGACCGCGGATATCCCAAAGGCTCAGCCCTGCGATTTGTCTCAGATCATCACCGCTTGCCCCAAGAGCAGAGATATGTGCTAGTCAGGGTACTGGTTGCAGCTGAATTGGCCAGGTCGAGGATGTCAAAGATCGTGCCGCTCAAGGCGCTCAGGGGAAATGCGCTGTTCGTCGATGGGTACAACGTCCTCATCACAGCGGAGAGCTTGCTTGAGGGCAGCCCTGTATACCTGTGCGACGATGGCTTCTTGCGTGACACGCGGGGGATCTTCAAAAGATATACTGTATCTCATCTCACTGCCCAGGCCCTCTCTAGTATCCTGGATCTTTTGGTGCTTGCAGCTCCGGCCAGATTGGAGATCTTACTGGACCAGCAGATTAGCCGCAGTGGCGAGCTTGCAGGTCAAATCAGGGGAATGATGGCCGAGCGCTGCCTTCCCGGAGCTGCTCGAACTGCCAAGGATGTAGACCATCGGCTTAAGACCGCTGCGGCGATTGTGGCGAGTGGAGATGGAGATGTGATCGATGCAGCCTCTGCAGTTGTGGACCTTCCTGCAGAGATGGCAAGAATGCGGGGCTTAAAGTTGCTGCAGCTTTGAGATGCTCAATCGTCATCTTTTTAAGGTACATTTAATTATTATACTATTGGGGTCGCAAAAAAGTTGCGAAGTAATGGTGAGTAGCAATGAGAAAGAGAGCTCTAGCATTTGTAATTCTAGCCTTGTTGTTCAATGGTGGATTTGGACAGGCAACTCATCCCATGTTCTTTCCGCTCAGCGAGCATACTATAGCTAGGGAGATCAGCGAGAATGGAATGCCGCTTTACAGAACGACCACCTTTACGGTTGATGATACGCAGGTTGCTTCCTGGCTGCTGATATGGCGGGATGCCCAGGCGCACACTGTGGAGTGGAGATGGTATTATCCTGAGGGCAGAACCTATGCCAGGTCTTTTGGCAACATCCCGCCAATCGACGGATTCACTGGAATGTGGGCGGCACCTGTGTGGAGCTGTCTCAAGATCAAAGGGACAGATGTTGCTCGTCTGCCTGGTACCTGGAAGGTCGATGTGATAGTGGACTACAGAAAGGTCCTCACTGAGTACTTCACCATCAATGGCCGGCAGGCCTGCTGATTTGACAAAACAGCAAGCGACTTGCTGGCAGGCGGCTGCAAAAAGGATGGCTGATGGTAGCTTTGCTTCTATCGTATCTTTGCAGAAATGACCCTTGGATAATCATATAAATTTGGAGATCACAGCAGTTTTGGTGCTTTCATAGATGGATCTGGAATTTGGCAGCAAGAGGCGCAAGCCCGATATTCGCTATCTTTTCGATATGAAGGATGTGATCTTTGACCGGAATTGGCTTGAGGCTGCAGATAACATCGAGCTTTATTACATGTATCGCGACCTTTTTCTGAGCAGATCTGATGAGAAAA
>JAAZNX010000076.1 GCA_012798025.1 Methanothrix sp.
AGTCCGGGCCGGTAGCTTAGTCAGGCAGAGCGAAAGGCTCTTAACCTTTAGGTCGGGGGTTCAAATCCCTCTCGGCCCGCTTTAAAACATTTGGGGCTGTGGCCTAGCCAGGTAGGGCGACGGGCTCCAGCGGTATAATTTAATGATGAGCAACGGGTCTACTGAGGCCTCTCGACGGGGAGACCGTTGATGATCCGTTGGAGCACTGAAATGGGTTGTTATCAGCCGCCGTTTCTCAAGGCTGGACACTTCAGTATCGGAGAGACCCGTCGATCGTGAGTTCGAATCTCACCAGCCCCACCTTTTTCTTGGCCGCCAAGCGTAGATTAGCTATATATTCCATACAACTCCTCCTACTGGGACATGAAGACAACAAACGACCTCATTGGGGGTGCCAAGATGTACAGGGATATCATCACCATGTGCTGGTCTATCAAGGAGGTCAACAAGAACCTCGCCGACAGGAAGCCTATATCTGATTATTCGATAAAATACCTAAAAAAGGCCTGCTCTGAGCTGGCTGTCCTGACGCGGGATATCGGCAAATCAAAATCCAACGTGTCTGTCGAGGTCATCGATAAGATGGGCCAGAAGAAGAGCTTTGCCCTAAACGATGTGGCAGAGATGCTCTACGACACCCGAAAGATCGTAGAGCTAAATCTGATCGATAACATCAGCCGGTGGGCCAGGAACTGCATAGCTTCAGAGGGCAAGTGACTCCTTTTTCGAAATCGGATAACGCGTGCCTCAGAACTCATAGGGCTCATCACAACTCAGAGAGATTTTTATCATCATCGGCCTTACGCTTGGTGAGGGTAAATCTTTCCTCCATCGATATCAATTTTTTTGGCCCTTGCTATTCGGCATGGTTGAACTTGACTCGAAAATGTGTGTTCTTTGAAGCAGTCAAATGATTTCAGTAGGTGTACACGTCTCGATAGCCGGGGGCCTGGACAAGGCCGTGGACAGGGCGAAGGAGAGGGGCTGCAATGTTTTTCAGATCTTCTCATCCAATCCACGTGGCTGGAAGTCAAGGCCGATCTACGTAGAGGAGGCAGAGAGCTTTGCCGCCCGGTTCAAGGAGTCGGGCTTGGATCTGGCTGTAGATCATATGCCCTATCTGCCCAACCTCGCTTCCCCCAAGCCGGACGTTTATGCTAAATCAGTGCAAGCCCTCGCGAATGAGCTGGGCAGATGCCAGGTGCTGGGCATTCCATATCTGGTCACACACATGGGCAGCCACCTTGGAGCTGGGCGGGAGAAGGGTATCGAGAGAATCGTCGAAGCGCTCGAGACCGTTTTTTACTCGGTGGAGAATGAAGTGGTTCTTCTTCTCGAGAACACTGCTGGCACCAAGAATAGCATGGGAGGCTCGTTCCAAGACATCGCTGCGATCCTTGATTGCTTTGGCACTAGAAAAGCGCGCCTTGGCGTCTGCCTGGATACATGTCACCTCTTCGCAGCAGGCTATGAGCTGAGAACTCAGGAGGGACTTGATAAGACTCTGGATAAGTTTAGGAGCAGTATTGACCCAGAGAGGCTGAAGCTTCTTCACTTAAACGATTGTCGCGGGGACCTAGGGTCGCACCTGGATCGGCATGAGCACATAGGCCTTGGGAGAATAGGCGAGGCGGGATTCAGGGCGATATTGAGCCGCCCGGCATTATGCCGCTTGCCTATGATCCTGGAAACGCCTGTGGATTCACGTAGAGATGACCTGGGAAATCTTATGGCGATAAGGCAATTGGCCTTGGAACTAGAATAGTTTCTCTACCACAAGCATCAGGGCGTCGTTGGAGATGGGCTTGACCAGATAGCTGCTGGCGCCCAGATCATAGCTCTTCTGGATATCTTCATCCTCGTTTGATCCAGTGAGGATGACCACAGGAACATTGCAAAAGCGCGCGTCTTCCTTTATGCGCGTGAGAAGATCGATGCCGCTGATATCCGGGAGGTTGATGTCCAATAATATGAGATCCGGACAGTTGCCCTCTTTTCCAAGCCTCTCCAGGGCATCCATGGCCTCCTGACCACTGGTGGCCAAGACCAGGTCTTTGCTCAGATTGTTAAACTTCAGTATTTTTTTTGTAAAAGTTGCGTCCTCGATGCTGTCCTCCACCAGCATGATCTTCATCTCTCTTCTCATAGATTCACCTAAACAGCACTCACTTCATAAGTTCAGTTATCTCTCTATCAGTGGGTTAAGTCGAACTACTCACAAAAATAGTTTTCCTGCTCAGAAGGCTTTTCTACGAGTCCAGACTTTTGCAGATTCGGCCGCTGGAGAGGAGTGCAACCCTGCTGAGGGGCACATCCATTGAGAGATCATAACCCATTGCATTCCCGAGGGCTCTCGCAAAGCTCAAGACTTCAGCATGATCTGGCATGGCCTCTCGGTCTAGCCTGGTTCTCGAGCGGCCAAGATGCATATAGGCTTTGACCTCTACGAAATCCGGCTCCGCAGACCCAAGAAGTCGCGCGTAATCCTTTGGGCGCTCCATATTCAGACCGCGTGCTACAGTCATGCGGACGACGCTGCGACAATTGTGATTTTTTAGAATGCTTAAGCTCTCTTGGATCTTGGGCCAGAATGAACCACTGGGTTGTGATATGCGCCGATACATCCCTTCATCCGGTGCATTAAGGCTGATGTATAGCTGGGTCGGCCTGATGCTCTCCAGAACCTCTGGGTTCGTTCCATTGCTGACCAAGAAAGATGTCATTCCCCTCTTCGAGATCAGATCGATGAGCTCCTGCAAATAGGGATAAATGGTAGGCTCGCCCATGAGGGAGATGGCGACGTGTTTGGGCTCCAGGGCTTCCTTGAGCCTGGATTTGTCGGTGGTCTTGGCCCCGCCGTATCCTGAGAGTATCCTTTGCTGCTCGTGCAGGATGCCGTCCAGAAGCGCGGCAGGCTCCATGGGCTCTTCCTTGGGCAGAACGCTGTCGATCGGCCTCCAGCAGTGCAAGCAGAGGTGGTTACAGCGAAGGGTTGGCGTCATTTGCACGCAGCGATGGCTGGAGATGCCGTAAAAGTGGTGCTTGTAGCACTGATCCCCGCCGCGCATACTGCGATTGAGCCACAGGCAAGGCTTGACTGCGCCGGAGCCAACGAGATGATAACCCTGCTTGGCAAGGGTCTTTTTCGCCTCAATGCTATCCATGTTATCTGGAAAAAAGATCTGTCCGTGAGTAAATACTTATCTTTCGTTGTCGTTTGCCCCTACTCGCTCCCTGGTGAGATAAAAAGAATTATATTGCCATCAGGACCATTCATGCCTTCGGTAAATGTCTCATCGGATTGTGGTTGTTCTGGCCCTGCTGTTGCTTATCGTTGGGGGAAGTTGTGGTGCATTGGCAAAAGCACCCACCCAGGTTTCAGCCAGCGAAATCATCTCAAGAATAGCGGAAGGCCAGCCCGTTTATTATGAAGGCGTCGCCATCGTGGGGAGCCTTAACCTGTGCGCTCTTCCCGAGGCCAGGGCAAAGAGCGTTCTTTCGCTCATAAACTGTACTGTGGCCGATGCCAGCTTCAATGGCCTGACCCTTGAGAAGGATGTAATTCTTCTGGGTACAACTTTTGGGAACGTCAGCTTCACAGGTGCAATCTTCCACCAGCCTGTTGTTTTCGATGGAGCAAAGTTTCTGGGCTCCGCGAGTTTCGTGGATTCTCAGTTCGACAAAGATTCCAGCTTCAATGGTGTTGATTTTCGGGATGTAGATTTTAACTATTCAAAGTTCAGGGGTTATTCCTTCTTCTCAGAGGCCCATTTCCTTGGCAACGCCAGCTTCTCAGATGTGGCATTTCTCGGAACTGCAGATTTCAGTTCTGCCAAATTCGACAAAGAGGCCAATTTCATTCGCAGCAGATTCGACGAAGGAGTCAGCTTTTCTGATGCTTTCTTTGGCGGACTGACCAGATTCGGCCTCTCGAGGTTTCAGGGGCTATGCTCTTTTGGCGATGTCGTTTTCGCAGGAGAGGCAAACTTTGGACTGGCTCGCTTTTCAGATGCCGCTTACTTTTCAGGAGCTCAATTTCAGGACACGGCTATCTTTGGACTGACCAAGTTCGAAGACATAGCAAGCTTCCAAGGAGCATCTTTTGCAGGTGACCTGATACTGAAGGGTGCTTTGATCTCAACCTTCCTTCTGGAAAATGGAAATTATGGTCGAAATGCTCGAATCATACTGAATGATTCCAATATCGATCGGCTTAAAGTCCATTGGAGTGAGATCGGAGGTCACCTGGTTTGGGACCCAGGGGCTTATCTTGCGCTTGTGAACAACTATCGCAACTTGGGATGGTCCAGCGATGAGGACGACTGTTATTATCAATACAGAAATTTGAACCAGGAGCATAAGGGCCTGGGCTGGTCAAAAGCCATTGATGTTCTGGCTCATCTATCCTGCGGCTACGGCGTGAGGCCCAGCTACGCTGTGGCCTGGTCGCTGCTGACCATTTTGATCTTTGCCCTGGTCTTCTGGCTGGGAGATGGCATTCGCAGGTCTGCCCAGCCATTGCAAGGTCCAGCAGAGACCTACAGCATTCCAGAGCATGTGACATTTAGAAATGCCATCTTCTTCAGCACCATGATATTTCTGTCCCAGGGGCCCATTGACTTCCTTCCCGTTGGCAGGCACAGATATTATGTCATACTGGAGGGAATCTTTGGATGGCTGCTGCTTGCTCTCTTTCTGGTCACCCTTGGCAAGGTGATGATCAGATGAAAGTTTTAATCAGATGGATGCTGACATTTGTAGCTTTTCTGCTGCTGTGCGGAGCCTGTGCAGCGCAGCCCGAAGTCAGCAAATCATCTTTGGATGGTGCAGCTCCAACTGTCATCGAGGCCGAGGATATCCTTTCCAAAATTAGGGCAGGCGAACCACTGAATTATGATAATGTCACAATAGCTGGTTCCCTTGATTTGAGCCACCTGGCCGGGCCTGTGAGGCAGCCAGTGAAGATCACTAACTCCCAGTTCCAGGGATCTTTGAACCTCGTGGGCGTGACATTCAATGAGCTACTGGACCTCAGGGGCACTGTTTTTCAAAAAAATATCAGCTTTGCCAAGGCCAGATTTCTGGGGGATGCCAAGTTTGCAGGTTCCCGGTTCATCGGGCAGGCCGACTTTATTGATGCTGTCTTTGCGGGCCTTGCCTCCTTCACGAGAGCGCGCTTCTTCGACGACACAAGTTTTGGAAGCGTTCAGTTTGGACAAGATGCGATCTTCATGGCGGCCAGCTTTTCCAGAGATGTGGACTACAATTTTGCAAAGTTCTCAAGGCTCGGTTATTTCGAGAATGCTCGTTTTGAGAATGTGAGCTTTCTGCAGTCCCAGTTCGAGGGCCATGTTACTTTCCTGAATGCTCTGTTCCGGGGAAATGCCACATTTGCGGCCACGCGCTTTAATAGCGATGTGGTCTTCCGGGGCGCTCGGTTCCTCAGAGGCAATACCTTCGGTCTGGCAAACTTCGGGGGATTTTCAGATTTTGCCAACGTGGTCTTCGTGGATCCAGCCTTCTTTGGGGTGACAAGGTTCTCCGACAACGCTTATTTTGTCAATGCCAGGTTCGATAAAGGCCTGATCCTCGAGGACGCCAGGCTCTATAGCATGCAGCTTGACAATGCGTCGTTTGGAGATGGTGCAAAGATCAACCTAAACGGGGCAGACTTTACCAAGTTCGTTGTGCGGTGGAACGCCATAAAGGATCGCATGGTTTACGATGGGGCTGCGTATCTTGCGCTGGTAAAAAACTACAAGAGCCTGGAGTGGTTCGATGATGCTGATGACTGCTACTACCAGTACCGCAAAATAGGTCAGGATCTGGAGCCATGGGGTTGGGCGAAGATCTCGGACATAGTATCATGGATCTCCTGCGGCTATGGGGTTCGCGTGAGTTATACGGCCGTCTGCTGCCTCTTTACTATTCTTTTGTTTGGCGTGATATTTTGGGCTGGAAAAGGAATGAACAAGTTTGAGATAGAGGGGTTTGAGCTTCCAGGGAATTATGGGCTGCGGCCCAGCACGCGCGTGTCTCTGACTGACGCCCTCTATTTCAGCATCGCCATGTTCACCACCTCTCAGGCTCCTGTTAATACTTATCCAGTGGGCTTCTACAGACATCTGGCAATGCTGGAGGGGATCTTGGGCTGGTTCTTCCTGGGCCTCTTCGTGGTTGTGTTGAGCGGCGTTTTGATTCGCTAGGTTGATATACGTGCTGGTTATACGAAAAGGCAAAAAGGGCGCGTGGCCTAGTCAGGATAAGGCGGCAGCCTCCTAAGCTGTAGATCGGGGGTTCGAATCCCCCCGCGCCCGCTGTTCTTTAACTCTGAGAAGCGCAGAGGGCACAGCGAAAAGTCCCTGGTCTTTTAGGGAACGATCTTCGAGATTGCCAGCTCCAGGATGTCCTCGGCCCCTGCTTTTTTTAACTGGGGAATGAGCAGGTTGACGAGAGATCTGTCAACGACCGTCTCCACAGCGTAGTAGCCTGAGTTGTAGAGCTTTGAGATCGTGGGGTTCTTCATGCTAGGCAGAATGGAAATCAAACCGGTTATAGCATCCTCAGGCACATTCATCTTCAGCAGTACTTTGCCCCGCGCCCTTATGACTGCAGAAAGGAGCGTCTCCACAGCTACGATGTCATCGTGTTTCTGCGGGTCAGCCCAGCTCCTCTTGTTTGCGATCAGCTCCGATGTCGACTCAAGCATGACTTCTATGATCTTCAGGCCATTCTTCTTCAGGGTAGATCCGGTCTCGGTGAGGTCCACAACAACATCGGTCAACTCCGGAACCTTGGCTTCTGTGGCGCCAAAGGAGAACTGAATCTCCACTGGTATTCCAAGCTTCTGGAAGAAGGACCTGGTCAAGTTGGGGTACTCGGTGGCCACACGACTTCCCTGTTTTATCTGGCTGGCCGAGTAAATATCCTCGGATTCAGGCACAGCCACCACCAGCTTCACCTTTCCTGGACCCGTCTTGCCGTAGTTGAGATCTTTGACCTTGGTCACTATGGAACCAGACTCCATTATCCAGTCTGTTCCTGAGATTCCCAGGTCGAAGTAGCCCTTGGCAACATACCCTGGTATCTCCTGGGGGCGGAGGATCTTTACCTTGCCAATGCGAGGATCATCGATTCGGGCGTTATACTCTCTCTGTGTTCTCTTGACCTCAAGGCCCGCCTGCTCGAAGAGCTGTAGCGTCTGGTTTTGCAGGCTGCCCTTGGGAATGGCGATGTCGATCATTTCATAGCTTTGCTTTTTTAGAACATATTTTTGCCTTTTGCTTGGGTGGATCTTCAAAGGCATCATCATTCAATCTGCCCACAATTTATTTATAAATAATAACAGTAATAGAATGATGAGGTATGGAGGGGGAGGCACACGGCATCGATAGTGATCTCAGATACTCACTTTGGCTTGTCGTCATCGACATTGAAAGATCCCAAGATGGTCGACCGATTGATGCAAGAGATATCGATTTTTGGAGACGGCTGCGATGAGGTCGTGCTTCTCGGGGATATCTTCGACCTATGGAGGGTGCGTCCTGAGAAGGCCATTCGCGACTCAGTACATTTTTTGAAAAGCCTTTATGATATGGATTTGAAGATACGCTACGTGGTTGGAAACCATGATCATCATCTCGTGGTCCTCAATCAGGAGGATGAATTCATGGAGCGAATGGCACGTGGTGATCTTTATCCCGTTTACGTTCCATCTCTTCGCTGGCGCCAGATAATAAATGGTCTGGAGATCGAGATGTTCTATCCAACTTACCAGACTCGCTGCTGTCATCGGGCATTTCTCTGCACCCACGGCCATCATCTGGGCGGCATGCAGGCCATATCCATGCAGGTGATGGGAGGTCTTCGAAGGCTCTCCGGAGAAGAGCTGCTGCCCGCAGATCTTGAGATGATGATGACCTATGCCTACGAGAGCATCTATCGCTCTGCCTACATTGGGGAGATGGTGACTTTAGAGAACTGTCTGTGGAATTTTTCCGGCCTGCTGCAATGGTTCATGAAAGGCGTTTTCAAGAGCCACAGCTTCATCTCGGTGGAGCGACAATACGAAGCCATCTTGGGGTTCCTTCGCGATCATAACCTCGGGCGAGTGGACTGCTTCATTTACGGGGATACACACCAAGCTGGCATCTATCAGAGAAAAGGCGGCCCGCTGGCCATTAACGCTGGCAGCTTTATGCGAGAAAGCGGAAAATGTCCTGGCCAAAAGACGCCGGACACCTATCTGATAATGGATGAGAACGGTCTGGCATTAAGGCAGCTTGGCCAGATAACACCACTATACCTGTGCGAACTATCCTGAAGTCCTGAGAAATTTCTTATCCTTTCGACTAAAACATGTGAAGGATGAATTTAAATGACGCCTTGCAGAGCAGAAGATCTGTGCGCAGGTATGAGGACAGGCCAGTTTTGCGCGAGCACATTACAGCTCTACTTGAAGCAGCCGAATCAGCCCCTTCAGCTGGCAACCTTCGCTCCAGAAGGTACGTGGTAATAACCAGGCCTGAGATGCGAAAGGTCATTGCCATGGCGGCATTTGGCCAGAGCCAGGTGCAGAGCGCGCCCGTGTTGGTGGTGGTGTGCGCAGACGTGAAACGGTCAAGTGCTCGTTACGGAGATCGAGGAAGCCTCTATGCCATACAGGATGCAGATGCAGCGGTGATGTGCCTTCTCCTGGCGGCGCATGACATGGGCCTTGGTGCCTGCTGGATTGGAGCCTTCGACGATCTCCTGGTACGCGAGGCACTTGAGCTTCAGGACGGCATCCTGCCCGTGGCCATAATCTCTCTTGGCTGGCCGTCGGAGTCTCCAGCAGCAGCGCCTAAGAGGCATTCGGAAGAAATGATCAGATGGATAGAATAAATCATCGAGGCGCAATCGAACTTGAGCTGAGGCAAATAGTCGACGCCATACTTGCGGGCGAGGTGAAGACTGAGGCCGAGTTGGAGTCGCTCAAGAAGGATGTCTCTTCTCGCCTCAGCCTTCCATCTCTGCCGAGCAACGCCGATATCCTGAGCCTTGCTACACAGGAGGAGCGAGGGGCGCTCAAGATTCTGGTGCGAAAGCCTACGCGCACGCTCTCTGGAGTGGCGGTCATCGCTGCCATGACCTCGCCCGCCCGCTGTCCGCACGGCACCTGTGTTCCATGTCCCGGCGGCATTCTTTGCGCTTCAGCACAAAGCTATACAGGCCGGGAGCCCGCAGCGCTCAGGGCTGCACAGCATGGTTTCGACCCCTATCAGCAGGTTTGGGCCAGGCTGGCCCAGTTGGATGAGATAGGCCATCCCCTGGACAAAGCCGAGCTGATCATAATGGGAGGGACTATCACCTCGCGACCGCTGGGCTACCAGCACTGGTTTGTGAAGCGCTGTCTTCAGGCCATGAACGACTATCCTCGTAGTCGAGCGCCTAGGGGCTGCTGGCAGTCATTTGCAGAGGTGGCCGCGGCCAATGAGGAGGCATACGTTCGCAACATCGGCACAACCTTCGAGACGAGGCCGGACTGGTGCCGCCCAAGGGAGATTGGGATCATGCTTCATCTTGGGGGCACCAAGGTGGAGCTGGGCGTGCAAAGCACACGAGACGACATCCTACAAGCCATGAGACGCGGCCACACAGTGGATGACACTGTTCGAGCCAACAAAGCCCTGCGAGATGCAGGCCTCAAGGTTGGATTTCATATGATGCCAGGACTTCCAGGGTCCACGCCTAAGGCGGACTTAGAGGTGTTCAAGGAACTCTTTGAAGACAGCCGTTTTCGGCCCGACTATCTCAAGATCTATCCCACACTTGTGGTAAAGGGAACTGAGCTTTATCGGCTTTATCAAAAGGGCGAGTACAGGCCAATGAGCGATGAGGAGGCGGCAATGCTGGTATCTCAGATCAAGGAGATTCTCCCCAGCTATCTGCGATTGCAGCGGGTGCAGCGAGACATCCCGTCGCAGCTCATCGTTGCGGGCGCAAAGAAATCCAATCTTCGTCAGCTTGCATTGCAGCGTCTTGAGGAGCGCAAAGGACAGTGCCGGTGCATCCGCTGTCGTGAGGTGGGGCTTCGCAGGGTAACTGATATCGATGTAGTCCTGAAAGACGTTAAATACGAGGCATGTGGCGGGGAGGAGCATTTTGTCTCTTTCGAGAGCAAAGACGATTCTCTGGTGGGATTCCTGCGCTTGCGCCTCGGACCTGGTTCCAAGGCACGTGTGAGGGAACTGCATGTCTATGGACCATTAGTCCCTATCGGAACCAAAAACGATGGATGGCAGCATCGGGGATATGGTGCGAGGCTTGTTAAGGCCGCCGAGGTTATCTCTCTTGAGAAGGGATACAAAAGCCTTGAGATTACCAGCGGCATTGGCGCCAGGGGTTACTATCGGCAGCTGGGGTATGATTTGTCTGGGCCTTACATGGCAAAGATGCTGAAATGAGACCCATTTCGTCTTCATGTATGCAGGCACCACAACTGTTAAATATCGTGTGCCAAAGATGGCTTGCGATCTGAGGAATAATATGCGTTGGCAAGGAAAATTCGGAAGGAAGCCTACTGGTGGGAAGTTGATCCCGGCCAGGGGTAAGAGAAAGTGCGAGACAGGCAGAGAGCAGAGCGACACTACTATCGCAGCTGTCAGGACCAAGAAGATCGAAACCTTGGGAGGAAACTTCAAGATGCGCATGCTGAGAGGCGATATGGCCACAGTCGCCGATCCCAAGACAGGCAAATCAAAGATCGTCAAGATAGAGACCGTAAAGGATAACAAAGCCAATCTGCACTACATGAGGCGAAATATCCTCACCAAGGGCGCAGTCATAAAGACTGAGCTTGGCGATGCACGAATAACCAATCGTCCTGGCCAGGACGGCGTCATCAACGCGATCTTGCTGTCCCAGTAAAACTTTTAAATGTATATCATATTTCGGTGCAGTTGTGGCAGACATCTGTATGCCCCGTCGGACGCCAAGACCAGGACTTGCCCTTGCAAAAAGAGAACGGAGCTTCGCAAGGCGAAGATACTGGCAATGGCAGAGGATGCCAAAGAAGCAGGCGAAATTGTCCGCAAGCTTCAACTTGGCGGACATGAGATGACGGGTTTCATCGTTTACGAATAATTGTGAATGACGCTCTGGTCTGGGATAAAATTGTGCCGCTATCAGACTTTTTCACATAACCCTCTGTGAAGGCGACTGCTCGCCCCTTTTTGATCACGCTGCCAACGGCCGTCACCCTGCCGTTTCTGACTCCTTGGAGGAATGAAGTGCTTTCGGATATGGTGGCAATGCCTTCGTCTTCCTCAAGGATTGTGTAGAGTGCAAGGGCCATGGCTTCATCGCTAAGAGATGTGAAGATGCCACCTTGTAGCCACCCCACGCCGTTGCACATATCGGGGCGCACTTCCATGGAGATCTGTGCCTCTCCATTGCCATAAGTGTCTATATCAATTGCCATCAAGCGGAAGAAAGGATTTGCCTCCCTTCCCAATTTTCGGACCTCGTCAAGGTAACTCATCTACCTCTATATTCGATCCAAACTTATGAATTTAAAATTTACGACTGATTGATGCAGCAAAAAGATGATACTCTGAGGATATCAAACTTGCAGAGGATGAGAAAAGATCTGCAAAGGCTGAAGGTTCTCCCCCTGGCCTTCGACAGCTTTGGAGTTCGGTCGATGGCCACGTACGTAGAGACCAAAGACATGAAGGTGCTAATTGACCCTGCAGTCTCCCTCGGACCAAGGAGGTATGGGTTGCCTCCCCATCGACTGGAGTTGGAGAGGATGGACCTGACCTGGAATGATATAAAGAACTATGCTTCCAAGTGTGACCTGTTGATCGTAACCCATTATCATTACGATCATCATAATCCCGATGATATCGATTTTTACAAAGATAAGACGCTTTACATCAAGGATCCTAAGAATAACATCAATAAAAGCCAATTGGAAAGGGCATCGCATTTCCTGAAAGAGCTGCAGGGCTTGCCCAAGGCAGTCGAATTTGCGGATGGTAGATCCTTTCAACATGCTGCTACTACTATTAAGTTCTCACCTCCAGTTTATCACGGCACTAATTCCCGGCTTGGCTATGTGCTGGAGACAAGCATCTCTTGTCAAGGAGAAAAAATGGTTTTTTCAAGCGATGTAGAAGGTCCCTCACTGGTAGAGCAAGCGGATTTCATTCTTCGTGAGAACCCTGATCTCCTTATCCTTGACGGTCCGATGACCTATATGCTGGGCTACAGGTACTCTCAAGAGAGTCTGGCGCGATCTGTTGCGAATATAACCAAAATAATATCAGAAACCACTGTGAAGGTTCTCATCCTGGACCACCATCTTCTGCGCGACCAAAATTATAAAGCGAAATTGGCAAATGTCTACGAATGTGCAGAGGAGAATGGCGTCAGAGTTTTGAGCGCTGCAGAGTACGTTGGCAGGGAGCCAGACTTGTTGGAAGCAAGAAGAAAGGATCTGTACGCTGGTATCGAAATTTAGAGAGCTTTCCACTGCAGTTGGATTGAGCAATGCGCCTGAAAGAAAAACTCTGGGGAGTCGTGCCTGATGAAAAGCTGTGCAAAATCTCAGAGCACTTCCAGCTAATCGGAGATGTAGCCATTGTCTCTCTGCCTGTCGAACTGCATGAGTATAAGACGGCGATAGCGAAGGCTGTGCTCTCTCAGGCAAAAAACATTCGCATGGTGTTGAATAAAACCTCCAAAATCGAAGGCGACATGCGACTGGCAAGTTTCGAAGTGCTGGCAGGCTCTGGTAATGCAGTTACGCTGCACAGGGAGTTTGGCTTTGTCTTTCGACTTGACGTAACCAGGGTCTTCTTCAACAGCCGCCTTGGCTACGAGAGGATAAGGGTGGCAAGGCAAGTGCAATCAGGCGAGCAGGTTTTGGTGCCTTTTGCGGGAGTGGGACCATTTGTCGTGCCCATGGCGGCACGCGGCGCCCGTGTACTGGCCGTCGAGAAAAATCGCGAAGCATGCAAGTGGCTGGCTGAGAATGTCCGGCTGAATCGGGTGGACGGAAGGACGGAGATCGTCAATGCCGATGTCTTTGAGATTTTGTACCCCATGAAAACGTATTTTGACAGAGCTGTCGTTCCAACTCCTTACGGGATGGACAGCATCTTGGAAGCTGTATCTTCAAGGGTTAAGAAAGGGGGAATGGTGCACTTCTACACCTTCAAAAAAAGCCAGCAGATTGCAGGGCTTGTTCAAAGCTACAAAGACATGGGCTTCAAGGTTGAAGCCTTCCGAAAATGCGGAAATGTTGCACCAGGCGTGAGCCGATGGGCATTCGATCTGAAGAAAAACTGATCCTCTGCATTCACCGAGTCCAGGATGCGCTGCCCTCTGTGGTATATAGACTATATACTATATTGGCCTATAAGGGAAATAACGATTGATGTATATTTTATTTTGATCAGCTTTACATATAATCTCTTCATACATCTCGCCGGTGAGTTCGTTGAGGAAACTAATAGTTGCATTATCGATAGCTTTGATCATAGGGGCAGTCGGCGCCTCTGCTGTCATGGCTAAAGAGACGGTTAGCGTCTCCGGATCGACTACTGTTCTGCCATTGGCAGAAGCCGGCGCGGAGGCATTTAATGATGTGCAATCTGATTATCAGGTTCTTGTAACAGGTGGCGGCACTGGTGTCGGGATCAAGAATATTGCTGAAGGCACCTCCGATATAGCTATGGCCTCCCGAGAGGTAACGTCCGACGAGATGAGTAAGTTTGGCGACAAGTTCCGGGAGAATATGGTTGCCTATGACGGAATAGTCATAGCTGTTAGCAAGCAGATCTACGATGCGGGCGTAACATCTCTCACCAAGGAGCAGGTCAAGAAGATCTATTCTGGTGAGATCACCAACTGGAAGGAACTGGGAGGCCCGGATGAAGAGATGCTGGTCGTTGCCAGGGAGCAGGGCTCCGGAACCAGGGATACCTTTATGGAGGAGATCATGGGCAGCAAAACTGCGGAGACTCCTGGCGTAAATACAGTGACCAGTAGCAATGCAGAGGTCAGAACTGCCTTGATCGGCAGCGAAGTGGCCATAGGGTACCTTGGATTCAGCTATGTCGAGGACGGCTCTGTGGGTGCGATCACTCTTGACGGCGTCAAGCCCACTGTCGAGACCATCAAGGACGCCAGCTATGAGCTTGGTCGCAAGCTATACTTCTACACTTTTGGCGATGCCAGCCCTGGAGCCGAGGCATTCATAAAATTCATGACCGGAGCCGATGGGCAGAAGATCGCCGAGGAGAATGGCTTCATCCCTCTGTGATGGGGCTCTAATCAGATTTTTTGTGCGTGGTGCAGGAACCTCGCACCTTTTTCTCGTTAATTTGCAGATCTAACATCGATCATAGCAAGGACCACCATAGCTGGTAAATAGTTATCCCCAGGGATTGCTATAATCTGAGGCA
The DNA here is from genome assembly GCA_012798025.1 of Methanothrix sp. Classification (GTDB taxonomy): domain Archaea; phylum Halobacteriota; class Methanosarcinia; order Methanotrichales; family Methanotrichaceae; genus Methanothrix. Next base: position 14,454 of record JAAZNX010000076.1, read on the forward strand.
TACCATCAATGGTTGCCTGACGCCAATGGTTGGGCAGTTTTTCTGGCCACGATCATGATCTCAATATCGTCCAAATCGAGAGCCCTTCGCGCCTAGCCACTCTGATCACTCAATTGCCCGAGCGTACCATCATTTTTATAAGGGCGGTAGAGGATATTCCTCCGACGATAGATGAAAACTCATTTGATCTCAATCATCTGCCTGTCTCTTTGCATGGCATGCATTCAGGCCGTTCAATGCTATCAGAATGTCGGCGAGGATTTTGGGAAATCCTGGCTGCAACAGCATTCAACGAAGCCTCTCTCCGTCATAGAGCCTAAGAACAACCTTTGGAGCTGGGGTGGTACCCCAAAAGGCTATACGATCTATAATAACACTCTGTATCCCCCGGGTTATGGGCCAAAATGGTTTTATCCAGCAATTTTGACTGGCGCTGCGCCAGTTGTTATTAACAGCACTGATGCAAACAACTATCTATCTCAAAGCCTGTTGCCAGATGCTCCATACACAGACCCATGGCTACTGGCACAAATGCTGGGACGGCCAGTCTCATACGTCAATGTACCCAGTAGTTCTCTGTTCTAAATATTCCATATTTTTATCTATTTTCACATTTACAGACTTGCCCTATGGCCTCAGCGCGCGTTAAGGGATGGGTTGAACTGGACTCAAATCGCCTCACTTCGAGCCAGGTTGAGGCTATGTTATCGGACGATCTGAGCAGGGCCTCAAGATTTGGCGGCGAATTTCTCATCGAATGGAACGGCTGCAAAGCGCGTGACCACTTCGGAATCATGGCTGGAGATTGCCCACCTGGCACTGTGCTCTGCAATGGCAAGGAGGTGGGGAAGGTCGACCCGGCCTATCCCCTCATGGATTTGGGAGAGGCCATTGAGATTGCCGTTGGGCTGAGGAGCGATGAAGGCGTAGTTGCGCTCTCGGGAGGAGTGGATTCTGCGCTGGTGGCCAGGCTTGCCGGACTGGAGTGCGTTGTAGTGGGAGCATCAGGTTCGCACGACATCTCGCGTGCACAGCAGGTGGCCAGAGAGCTTTGCCTGCCCCTTGAGCAGGTACTGATCGATTCAGGAAGGATCGA
>JAAZNX010000020.1 GCA_012798025.1 Methanothrix sp.
CATAGCAGCTATAAGCCCCATGCTAAATGCGTCCATTTATTCCTCCTCCTTTTCATCTCACCAATTTCATAGTTTTTCGCGATAAAATTGGCTATGACGCTTATGGTATCGATTACCCAAACTTATAAAGCTTTCGCGATCGGCCTGGGAGAAGCAAAATGATCTGCCACGGATAGCAAAAAAGCGCAAGCTACCAGGGCTCTCTCTTCGCACCGATGCGGTAGCCTATGATGTTAGTGACGCGGTGCAGGATAGGGGTTATTATCAGCACTATTAATATGATTGTGATGGTGAAGTTCTGCCAGAACCAATGTGGTGCGAGCAGCATGGTGAGCAGCCATGATCCTATGACGAAGTCGAGCTGATCTATCACAAAGAGGGGAGCGCCGCGCTTGAGGCCCAGCCGGCGCTTGAAGAATGCTGCAACAATGTCACCAGCCATTGCACCAAGGGAGAGGCCTACAAGCACATAGACCTGCTCTGGGCCTGAGCCAAAAGATGGCAGTCCTGCGAGTGGCGCGAGCAGGTTGAGCAAAAATCCTGCAATGATGCCACAGGCCGTGCCTGCAACAGTCCCTCTAAAAGTCTTGCCATCGCCAAGAGTGCGCCGACCGTCCTGGAAAACCTGGCCCAAATCCAGTGGAGTGCCGCCGCCAAAGAGTGCTGCGCAGTTGTTTGGAATATAGGCGGGAAGCATCAGCCAGAAGGCAACAATCAGTGCATTCATTCTTCTTCTCTGCCATTTCATCGCATCATCTCAATATATCAAAGTATCTGATGGAGATTCGGTTTGTTTTGCTGGAGCGAAAGGCCATTTGGATCGAAACAATTAAGTCCAACCTGCGATACCTAAAGGGCGGGCGTCGATGGTCTAGTGGTTATGACTTGGGCCTTCCAAGCAGCTTTATGCGAAGCGAGCCTACAACCCGGGTTCGAATCCCGGTCGACGCATCGTTTTAGCAGGCATATCTTACGTTGAATGCCGAATTATTTTCGCTACATTTATATCCTAGTTTTGACACGTCATAGGTTATGGATCCAGTTGGGGAGATCTCCAACGCAAGAGGACTGCTGGCAGAGAAGATTGCGGGGGAGATCACCTTATCTCAGACTCCGGGCGAGACTTTGAAGAGGTGGCGAAGGAACTTCGGCATAACCCAGACTGAGCTTTCCAATTATCTTGGAATATCTCCTTCAGTGATATCTGATTATGAGAGCGGCAGGAGAAAGTCTCCAGGCATAATGATTGTGAGCAAGATCATAGATGCTCTTCTCAGAATAGACGAGAGCCATGGCTGCAATATCCTGCGCGCCTACGAAGACATGTGGGGAGACATCCTGGGCATTGACTCCATCTGCAGCGTATGCGAGTATAAGGATCCAATTCCCCTTGCGGAAATGGTCTCAAAGTTGAATGCCGAGGTGCTCTTCGGAATGACCGACATCACCATATGGGGTTACACAATAATCGATAGCATGAAAGCTATTGTTGAAATGCTTCCTGACCAGTTCCAGAAGATATACGGACGTAGCACAGCCAGGGCATTGATCTTTACGGGCGTACGATCCGGCAAATCGCCAATGGTTGCAGTGCGCGTGAGCAGCCTTAAACCAGGGGCAGTGGTCTTGCAGGGGCTGACACGGCTGGAGGTAGATCCTGTGGCGGTAAGGATTGCCGAGATCGAGAATATTCCTCTTTTAACGACACATTTTTCTGTAGACGAGGTCTCCAGTGCTCTGAGCAAAGGGTGAAATCTCTTGGTCTCAGGAATAGTCAGCTATGGGGTCTATATCCCGCGGTTCAGGATACGGGTAAACGAGATTGCCAGGGTTTGGGGCGATGGAGATGATATCTCAGAAGGCTTGCGGGTCTTCGAGAAGTCGGTGCCAGACCTGGATGAGGATGCTGTAACCATTGCAGTGGAAGCGGCCCGCAACGCTTTGCGGCGTGCCAATGTGGACCCTCGTCGTATCGGGGCCATATATGCAGGCTCAGAAAGCCATCCGTATGCAGTGAAGCCTACTGGGACGATCGTGGGCCAAGCGGTTTGCTCATCGTCATCTTTCACAGCCGCTGATTTCGAGTTTGCCTGCAAAGCAGGGACTGCCGCTATCCAGGCATGCCTTGGGCTGGTTGGCTCTGGAGATATTGACCTTGGCCTTGCCATCGGCGCAGATGTGAGCCAAGGTGCTCCGGGCGACATGCTTGAGTACACGGCTGCTGCCGGCGGAGCGGCCTATCTCATCGGTCGCGAAGACCTAGCCGCAGAGATCGAGAGCTTTTATTCGTTTACTACTGACACGCCGGACTTCTGGAGGCGCGAGGGCATGCCCTACCCCGAACATGGCGGAAGATTCACTGGGGAGCCAGCTTACTTCAAGCACGTCTCAAGCGCAGCTCGTGGACTCATGGAGCGCATGGGAACCACACCAGTTGATTACGATTATGCGGTCTTTCACCAGCCCAATGGAAAATTCCCCGTTCGTGTTGCCAAGATGCTTGGATTTAGCAAGCTACAGATCGAGCCGGGTCTGGTGGTGCCCATGATCGGAAACACTTACTCTGGTTCCTGTCTTATCGGCCTGGCGGCTACACTGGACATCGCAAAACCAGGTGATCGGATATTCGTGACGAGCTTTGGCTCTGGAGCAGGCAGCGATGCGTTTTCCATATCGGTAAAGGAAAGGATCGAGGACATTCGCTGCGGCGCGCCCTCTGTGAGGGATTACATAGGCGATGCCAAGTATCTTGATTACGCAATGTATGCCAAGCACAAGGGCAAACTGAGAATATGAGATCTGTATCCATTATCGGCGTTGGTTGCACCAAGTTCGGAGAACGCTGGGACGTTTCATTGCGCGACATGATCGCAGAGGCCGGAGTAATGGCCATAGAGGATGCTGAGATTGCAGGCGAGCAGATCGATGCCCTCTTCGTTGGCAACATGAGCGGCGGTAGATTCGTAGAGCAGGAGCACATCGGGGCCTTGATCGCCGACTGTGCAGGACTGTCTCGCCTGCATATCCCATCAACTCGTGTGGAGGCTGCCTGTGCCTCTGGGGGCCTTGCGCTTCGTCAGGCAATTCTGGCAGTGGCAAGCGGCTACAACGACATTGTAATTGCAGCCGGTGTTGAGAAGATGACAGATGTGTCCTCAGGCACTGCTGCCGATGCGCTCGCGGCTGCTGCAGACAGGGAGTGGGAGTGTTTTTTTGGCGCGACATTCCCTGCGCTTTATGCCATGATGGCCAAGCTGCACATGCGCCGCTATGGAACAACACATGACCAAATGGCTCAGGTGGCTGTGAAGAATCATCATCATGCTTGCATGAATCCCATAGCTCAGTACCATATGGAGGTCAGCATTGAGGATGTGAACAAGTCTCCAATGGTCGCAGATCCTTTGCATGTCCTGGACTGCTCTCCCATATCAGACGGTGCAGCAGCAGTCGTGCTCGCCTCGACCGACGTGGCAAAGCGATTCGCAGACACGCCCATAAGGATTGTTGGCAGCGGCCAGGCAAGCGACACACTCGCTCTGCACGATCGCCGGGATCTGACCACCCTGGATGCTACCGTTCATGCTGGGCGTGCGGCATTTGCACAAGCAGGGATAGAGCCAAGACAGGTAGACGTGGCAGAGGTACACGACTGTTTCACCATCGCGGAGATCCTGGCCATCGAGGACCTGGGCTTTGTGGAAAAAGGTCAGGGCGGAAGGGCAACTGAGGAAGGATTTACGGCTTTAGGAGGCAGTCTGCCTGTAAATACCTCAGGCGGATTGAAGGCCTGTGGCCATCCCGTGGGAGCTACGGGAATAAAGCAGGCCTATGAGATCGCCTTGCAGCTTCGCGGCGAGGCTGGGCGCCGCCAGGTGGACGAGGCCGAGATCGGATTGGCTCACAACGTGGGCGGCTCTGGCGGAACCGCCCTTGTTCACATATTCATGAGGTAAGATGACAACACAAGCACCCAGATTCTGGAGAAGCATACCTCAAAGGTACAACCTGAAGGGAACGCATTGCACTCGCTGTAATGAATATTTCTTTCCACCACGGAATTTGTGTCCTAACTGCCGCCGCGGGGCGCATCTGGAGGAGTATACCTTCAAGGGAACGGGCACGGTTGTAACCTATACCACAATCTATAACGCCACAGAGTTCTTCGAGAGGCTGACGCCCTACGTTCTGGCCATCATTCAGCTTGATGAAGGGCCAAGGGTTACGGGCCAGATGGTCTCCAGTCCAGAGGGCGTGAGGATAGGCATGCGCGTGCGGCCAGTCTTTCGCATCCTTGGGAAGGAGGGCGATAGGGGCATTATATATTACGGCACCAAGTTTGCGCCCCAGACAGAGCAGGAATGAGTAATTTTGGCTTTAGCCTAGCGCAGGAACGGGATCTGATGTTATCGAATCTATCTTGTCCGGGGTGCTGTCGTCCGTGAGCAGCACGGGGCCTGTCTTGACCACCTTTACCTCTTCCTCGATCTCTTTTAGAATCTGGTTAAATCTGCTTATTCCTTCTGCTTGCATTATCAGGAAGAAGTTGTACTCACCAAAGAGGCGGAAGACGTCCTTCACTTCCGGTCTTCTCTGTAGATCCCAATAGGCCGACTTTTCATAGCCAGGCCTAACCTTGATCATCGTCAGTCCAATTACCATATATAGTCCCCCACAGGAAGCCAGTGTCTAGGAATTACTTAAAGTTAAACGTTTCGCTTGAGGACTCATACTCCTGAAATCATTTTGCACTGACATCCTTCGAATAGAGCTTCAGCTTGCCTGTGGATAGACCCACAATGCCCCCGAGGTTTTTATTACTATTCTTATAGAAAGGCATAAATCCTCATACGACATTAATTTATTTGGCGAAGGGATCCTTCACATGGTCTTCGTGGAGAACCTTCAGATTCTCACGGCCCTTCGCCCTCCTTCACGCGACCATTGGGTGGTTGGCTTTCCATCTCAACAACCACCCCATGGCACTTTGAGCGGCTTGGACTTGAAAGATAGATCTTATGCTGAGAACAGAATTTTGTGCGCGGCAATGGCTGGCAGATCATTATTGAGGTCCAAATTGTATTTTTTCTCCAACCTTCAGCCCATGGCCGGGCCTGGCACGCATGCGAATGAATTGATCGCCACGTCGCACACCGATTGATGGCACTTCCTCTTCTGCAATGGCACTCTCCAGTACTAATAGGCCCTTGCAACTATTTTTGGCAAAAGATGCCAATCTGCTCGCATCATAACCATCCGTGCTGAGAAAGATAGCAGTGACAAGATCGAAATTGCTGTCACAGCTACTTTTTCGTATATCAGTGATCATTAGCGAGGTCATCTCACCGCAACCCTTTCCAGTATGATCTTCGTCGTCACTTCAGAAGAGGAGTCCGGCCTGGCAGTTTGGCCGGAGCCCGACGACAGGTAGACGACGGTAAAGGAGGTCAATCACTTTCTGTCGCTATTTCGAAGAATAGGTCTTACTATGTAATAAATGTTTTGATAGATGTAATAATAAAATGGCGCTAGAGGTTGCTAAAATCATCGTCCGTCACATATATTTCCTAGCCACCTGGCGAGCATCTCCGCCAGTTCGCCTGGCAAAACCGGCTTTGCGATGAAGTCATCCATTCCTGCCTGAATACACTTCTCCTTGTCACCTTTCAATGTCGAGGCTGTCATGGCTATGATGGGGACGTGCGGATTGAGCACCTTCGATTCCTTCTGGCGGATACAGCGCGTTGCCTCAAAGCCATCCTTATCTGGCATTTGGCAGTCCATCAAGACCAGATCGTAGGGGACTTTCTGGAGTGCGACGATCGCCTCCTGGCCGGTGGCCACCAAATCCGCCTGAATGCCCATCTTATTCAGCATGGCTTGCGCTACTTTTTGGTTTATTGCATTGTCCTCAGCCACAAGAATTCGGATCTTATGTTTGATCTTTTCCGAAATGGCGTTCCATGCAGCGGAACTCTTTATGGCTCGCCTATCAAATCGGTCGCCTTGGTGGGGCGATGGCGCATCTGAGGACTCAAAACGCGTGAGTTGCTTCTCGAAGACTGCTGTGAACCAGAAGGTTGAACCTTTGCCCTCCTCGCTCTCCACGCCGATCTTGCCACCCATCAATTCCACCAACTGCTTGGAAATGGCCAGCCCCAGGCCGGTTCC
>JAAZNX010000204.1 GCA_012798025.1 Methanothrix sp.
ATACACCAATATACCAAACTTAGCGTAGAAAAGAAGGTAGCCAGAATAATTTTCTTATCTCAAAAGCTCATTTGTTTATTTGATGAGCAAAATATCGAAATAAAAGCTATTCCTTTTTTGTGAATCTAGGAGAGGGGTAATAACTCATCTTTGATCAGCCTGACGGGTATCGCCGCATTGAAATAAAAAATAATTTAAAAGATTGACCGAATATCTGCTCGATGGAATTATTTTCGACGAAACTTATATATATGTTATCGCTCTTTATGCGCCTGGTGACCGCTTTGAATACATCCGCCGGCTCGGACCCGAAGGTTGAGCGCGATGAGTTTGCATCCATACTGATGAAGGTTGGCCTCAAGAGGAATGTAGCCAAGGTTTTGACATACCTGGCAGGCGTGACAGAGGCTACATCCCGCGAGATTGAGATAGGTTCGGATCTCAGGCAGCCGGAAGTGAGCATTGCCATGAGAGAGATCAGAAAAATGGACTGGATTTCTGAGAGGGACGAGAAAAACCCGGGAAAAGGCAGGCCTTATCGTATCTATAAACTGAACAGGAGCCTTCCTGAGATAATTGATTATCTTGAGACAGAGAAGGCGAAGGAATCTGAGCAGATAATGAGGCAGATAGAAAAGCTCAAGTCTTTGAAATCCTACTGATCGGAGGTATTCTCAAGACAAAAAATAATTCTAATGTAATAGTAATGATATTAAATATGTCAATGTATTTGACGATAAATATGCATTACAAGAGACAGATCCTACGGAATTTCTTCTATTTGATTGATATTTGTTATTGATTATATTTTAATAAATCATCGCACATCACTATGCAAAAATCTATATACTAATAGATTACTAGAATAAACAGAAAAAAAGTAGAGGGGATGGAGATGAAGTACATCATTGACGATGCTCTGGACAGAGCAGAGGTGGAGAGCAGGATAAAGCCCTCCAGCATGATCCAGAGCGATGAGGAGTTAGTGGCAGTTTTAGAGGAACTGACCACAGTCATCAGGGTCATAGGATGCGGTGGAGGCGGCTCAAATACCATCGACCGCCTAGCTGAGTACGGCATCCAGGGAGCAGAACTCTATGCCATCAACACCGATGCTCAGCATCTCCTGCACATCAACGCAGACCGACGCTTTCTCATTGGCAGGCGCACCACTCGCGGCCTTGGGGCCGGCAGCCTGCCAGCAATCGGAGAAGAGGCGGCCCAGGAGGACATCGACGAGATCAAGGCATCTGTGGATGGAGCCGACATGGTGTTCGTAACCTGCGGCCTTGGCGGCGGCACGGGTACGGGGGCCTCACCGGTTGTGGCAGAGGCTGCGAGAGAAGCTGGGGCTCTAACAATCGCCATCGTCACCATTCCCTTCAGCGCTGAAGGGACCATTCGCATGCAAAATGCAGAAGCAGGTTTGAAGAGGCTGCGAGAGGTCTCTGACACAGTAATAGTGGTGCCAAACGACAGGCTTCTTGATGTAGTCCCGAACCTGCCCTTGCAGGCAGCCTTCAAGGTGGCGGACGAGGTCCTGATGCGCTCAGTAAAGGGCATCACGGAGCTCATCACACGACCAGGGCTGATCAATCTGGACTTTGCCGATGTCAGGACGGTCATGACGAACGGCGGCGTGGCCATGATCGGCATGGGCGAGGCAGAAGGGGAAGAGAAAGCGCGCGACTCCGTCACCAAAGCCCTGAGAAGCCCACTGCTAGATGTGGATGTCTCCAACGCAACATCTGCCCTTGTGAATGTTGTTGGTGGCGCAGACATGACCATCACTGATGCCGAGACCGTTGTGGATGAAGTCTACCAAAAGATTAACCCCGACGCAAGAATAATCTGGGGAGCGCAGATCGACCCGAACCTGGAGCATACCATCAGAACCATGCTCGTTGTGACAGGCGTGTCATCTCCGCAGATCCTCGGAAAGGATATGGGCAAGCGGGTAACCACCCGGCATGGCATCGACTTCCTCTCCCGGCGGGCACGCTACTAAAGAGTGTATGCTACTGTATTAACCAGCACATCCAACAGATATCTGCAGATCTGTAGCCAGAAGCCTTGCCTATATGCAGTACGGCATCTATCAGGGCCATGTCTCCATCGATGTTCATCTCCCAACCCGCCTCCCTGAGGGCCCTCTCCACAACTCGCCGAACGATTTTATCAGGCATGGCTGTATCAACGCCCCCCATCATGCGCAGGTATTGGAAGGTGCTGATTCCCACGCCTTTGACCATTCCTATGGGGTCCTCTCTCCATCGGTTCGGGCTGGATTCATGTGCCCAGCAGGCCAGAGCATCGCGCTCTTCTGGCAAAGAGCGTTCCTCTTGCAGGCGAACCAGATATGAAGCCGCGCCCCTGGCAACCTCCCAGGAACGCCGGTTCTTCCAAAATATGCGCAGGCTGTCCGGCTCTGCGTCCTGAAGGTCTCGCAAGGAGGAACAGCGGCCCAAAGTCCGGAAACGGTGCACTGCCGGAACAACGGATTGAAAGTAGCCGAGGCCCACTGATGTAAAGCTGGCATCCAGGATCATGAGAAGAGGGCTGCCTCCCCAGCGGTTCATGCTGAGACACAGGTCGGCCTCATCCCTTGCCCCTGGTGCGTTGGACATGTAACGATCGATGACCTCCTTGAGCTTTTCTTGACTTGGTTTATCTGTGTTAGCATGTGCCATGTCAATCGATAAAATTATAAGGCGATCATTCGATTAATAAGTGTTTGTCACTTAAGCGGGTGTGATATTATTCTGACCGAGAAGGTGAGCGAGGAGCTTGAGATGTTGCAAAGACACCTGGTCATACTTAAGCAGGTGGTGGAGAACGAGCCCATCGGCATTCTCAAGCTGGCGGAGGAGACGCGGATACCCAGCCATAAGGTGCGATATTCTCTTCGGGTTTTGGAGCAGGAAGGCCTCATCAAAGCATCGGCTCCAGGTGCCGTGACCACAGACAAAACCAAGCCATTTCTTCAGGGGCTGGATGCCATGATCGAGAACCTGACAAGACGGGCCGAGGACCTGAAGAAGATCAAGATAGAGAGATAGATGCTATATTCACGAATAGCGGCGCTCCTGGAAGAAGTCTCTTCGGCCCCTCGCGGACAAAAGGCCAGTTTGACCTCAGAGTTTCTGATAGGCATCGAGCCTGGAATGCTCTGCCCTGCGGTTAGACTTCTTTATGGCGAGCTGTGGCCGCCGTGGGAAGAAAGAGAGATGGGCATAGGCCCCGAGTCCATAATGGCGGTTCTCGAAGAAGTGTCCGGAGAGGATGTTCTCGCCATTAGAGAGAACCTTCGTGAGATCGGTAGGGTGTGCGAGGCAGCTTTGCAGCACAAGAGTCAGCATCCGCTAACGAAAGAGCCACTGCAGGCATTATCTGTGTACAACGGGCTGCGACATGTCTCCCAGATGAGAGGTCCAGATTCGGAGCACCGAAAGAATGCTGTTTTGAAAGGCCTGTTTCTATCGGCTTTGCCCCAGGAAGGAAAATACATCGCCAGGACAGCTCTGCGAAGCATGCTGTCGGGCATAGGCCCCCAGACCATGATTACAGCTCTTTCCAGGGCATTTAATTCAGATCAGGATGAAATTCAAAGGGCTTATAATGCGATGCCGGAGATGGGATTGGTAGCCAGGGCCGCCCAAGATGGAGCGCTGAAACAAATTACGATTCAGTCAGGGAGGCCCGTGAGGCCCATGATAATCCGCTCCGGTGTGCTGGCAACGCCCAGGGCATTTTTGCCAAGGTACGCTGGTTTAAAGGTGCAGCTTCATATAGCGAGTAAAGGGTGTTCGGTTTTCACATCCCACCAGAAGAACATCACTTCTGCTCTTTCCAGCTTAGTCCAGCAGCTTGTGGGATTGAAAGATGACCTGATCGTGGATGCCGACCTGATAGGGTTTCAAGACGGGGGCTTATGCAGCCAGGTTGAGGTGATCAGATACATCAACCGCCGCCATCTCTCACGAAAAAGCATCATATCGCCAGCGATTATAGCTTATGACCTGATATATCTTAATGGAGAGGACCTTACAGGCCTAAGCTATAAGGAGAGAAGACGAAGATTGCTGAGTGTATTTGGAGAGCCTAAGAGCATGCCTTTTCAGGGCGTCTCATCTGCAGAGGAGAAGGTTTTAAATGACGAAGGAGAGGTTAGGGATTACTACATCCAGGCGAAGAGATTAGGCTGCACCGGATTGATAATGAGAGATCTAGAAGCCGCCTACCGTCCAGGCGGCTGCAGCGATAGGGATTTCATCGTAATGAGGCTCGATGCTGCTCTGGAGGATTTAGACGAGCAGGAGAAGATCAGCACAAGATGATTCTGAGACCTTTCGATCCCTGGAAAAGCCAGCTATGTACCTGTCCGCCCAAGATGAGCCTGAATCCCTACACAGGATGTCCGCATGGATGTCTTTATTGCTATGCATCCTCCTATATTCCCCATTTCCATGAGTGCCGGGCCAAAGCAGGTCTGCTAAGACGTCTGGCACGGGAAGCGGCAAAGATCAATCCCGGAACCCTTGTGGCCATGTCCAACAGCTCTGATCCATATCCTGCAATGGAAAAGGAACTTGAGCTGAGCAGAGGATGCCTGCAGATTCTAAAGGAGAAAAGCTTGCCGGTACAGATTGTAACGAAATCAGATCTCGTAATTAGGGATGCAGATCTGCTGAGCAGCATGAGGTCCACAGTGGCCATCAGCATCACAACACTCAGCGATTCCATCTCCAGGAAGCTGGAGCCCGGTGCACCATCACCCTCGAGGCGACTGATGGCCATACGCAGGCTGACGGACTACAACATACCTGTATCCGCCAGAATCGACCCTATCATCCCAGGCATAAACGAATCCGAGATCGAAGAGCTGGTCCTTGCCGTATGTCGAGCAGGGGCAGAGCACATAATCTCCTCCACCTACAAAGCCCGCAAAGACAATCTGAGAAGGGTCTGCTCAGCATTTCCAAGGGCTGGCGATGCTCTAAAGGTTATGTTCCAGAGAGGGTGCAGCATCTCCAGAAGCCTGTACCTTTCCCCAGATATGAGGCAGGAGTTGATGCGAGAGGTAGAGAGGAGCGCATTGCGAGAAGGCGTGACCTTCTCGGCCTGCAGGGAAGGGTTTGCACCCCACGATGGCATAAACTGCGATGGAACTCATCTGTTATTGTGCAAAAATCATGCCTAATCTGCGCAAAATTTGGAATCATTCTGCATTAATGCCTTATTTTAGCAGATAGATGGACAAGAATTGATCTTGGAAGGCTGAAGTTTCTTTGGCCACAGACAGAAAAGAATAGATATAAATGCGATGCGGCCTCCATTTAACAGTCTTTAGCTATGAAAGTCTATTTATATGAAGAATAACTAGACTTCACGACAGTTCTTCTCAAAAGGGAGGATGTTCAAGCTACAGTCATAAGTATACGCGCTAGAGGAATTGGAGGTATTCAATATGAGGAAAGTTTTGGCTATCACAGTGGCCCTCATGATAGCAGCTATCGTTTTTGCGCCTGCCTTAGGGTACACCATACAGTCCGCAGGAAATCAGTCATACACTGTAACTTCTGGATCGAAAGTCGCCTACAGCATCAGCAATGGAGCTCCTGCTCATAATTTGACTGCTGATATGATCGCAAATAAGTATTCGTTCCAGGCACCTGCTGTGCAGAGCACAAGGGTTCCCTATTCGTTCAAAGAGGGATCTGCCCAGCCTTACTCCACGAAGTTGGTAGGTGTCAGTGGGGTACCAGAAGGCATCCAGACCACTAAGGAGGTCGCCACCGTAGGAGAGACTGCAAAGACTCAGGAGACCACAGTAACAGCCACACCGGTTGAAGAAGCCGCAGCTGCAAATGTTACAGCACCTGCAGTCGAGAACGCTACCGCTCCGGCCAATGTGACAGCCCCAGCACCAGTTGTAGAGCCCAAGTTCACCATCGAAGGAATCGTTCAGGACGGCAATGAAACTGGCCTGGCCAACTGGACGGTCAATCTCGAGCAGCCCGCAGGAACTGTGATCAAGAATGCAACAACTGCTCTTGACGGCAAGTTCGCGTTCATGGACTTGGCCGCTGGAGAGTACACGGTCTCTGAGGTTATACAGATGGGATGGAACCTCGTAACTCCAGTCGACGGCAAGTTTATGGTGACCATCACAAACGAGAGCGTGACCGACCTGGCGTTCATCAACATGCCCGTGCCCGCTGCGCCTGAGAATGTGACAGCTCCAACCAATGCAACTGCACCGGTCAATGCAACTGCTATAGCTTAAGGTTGAAATCAATTAGCAAACCCTGGGATCTCTCAGGGCTTTTTTCTTTCATTCCCAACCAAAAATCTTTCATAGATGGGCGAGCACAAGCCATTGGGGGATTATTTGTGAGACTAAAAGCGTGTTGTATGCTGATGGCCCTGATTTTTGCCCTGATGGCAGAACCAGCGTGGGCCACTGGTCTGGGCGGAATTGGCCCGGGATATACGGCAAGAAACGCCATGGAAGCCTATTGCCTGAACCACGGCGGAACTCCCAGCGGAGGGTATTGCTACTTCCCGGACGGCTATTGCGATCTTCGGTCCTTCTATAACGGAACGTGTCCTGGGAAAGGATACTACGAGGATGCCCTCTGGATGTCGGAAGCCTATCGATTCCTTTACGGGGACGAATTATATTACACGCCGTCTATGCCATACGTTACCGCGAACAACGTCTTGAGCTACCCATACTACTACAACTATTACTACTGGCCGACATACCTGCCAGGATACGGGCCGAACTGGCTATGATCGGTTGAGATCAAATCTCAAGCAAAAAGCGGCGTCGATCTAACGCTGGTTCGGCTCGCGGGACGACAGGCATAATCGACGCCATGAGCTCCTTTTACGCTGGCCAGGCTCAGTACATTGATTGGATTGCAACTTCGTTCTGACGCGAACTAGAGTCGAACTCATGCCTGCGAAGAACCCTAAGGTGCTCTATGAAGCGGGAAGCTGGCATGCTGAACAAGTGGAGCCTGGTGGCAGTTTACTGGAAGCATCACCCCAAGTCCGTGCTCTACGTGATCTTCAGATGAGGCTCACAGGAGACTTAAAGCTATATAAGATATAACACGAGGGCCTGCAAAGAGGTGTGATGATTTGAGATTTGGTTTCATCAGCTTATGCCTGCTGGTCATGTGCTTTACCATAGGCGCGACTGCTGGGCAGGGCTTAAACCTGCAGCAGACTATTGGCATCAGCAGTGGATTTATTGATGATAATTTTATAAACAGCCTGCTGAATCTGGGAGAAGAAGCAGGACTTCCATGGTCTGGACCTAATTTTGAAAATTCCAGCCAAACATACTCGTTCTTCAGCGAGTTCTACATCAACACCAGTATGCCATTGGTGGGTGGATTCACTCCTGTAAAGGTCGATGTTACTCATAAGACGCCTTCCAAGGTCTACTTCGGCAGCGGCAGGGAAGTCACCTTCACTCAGTATCAATCTGCAGTTGCGTCTACCAGGAGCAATGAGCTTTGGATTCAAAAGGGTGCAGACTGGTCACAATATGCCATTGTTCCAGCAGGAACTGGGTTGCAGCTCATCGCTTTTACGCCTTTCGGCGGGCAGGCTGATTACTACGAGGTCACCCAAACAGACTCAGCGGGTGTAACTAGCAAGCGCGTAAACTTCTACTCCGGCTACAACAGTATAAATTATGCGGCGGACAAAGTTGGCAGACACATTCTAGTCTTCGTCCTCAACAATCAGCCCAGCAATGCCGTCGTAATAGACGTCATAAGCCAGGCACCTTCATCACCGCAGACCACAATCCCTGCGTCGTCCGTGGGACAGACAACCACCTACGGTGGATCGGCTCAGCATCAAACATACAGCACAACTTATGTGCCGCAGACGAGCGTTGTGACTGGCGACACACCTGTGACCATCCAGACCACGATGAAGGGCTACGATGTATACGTTGATGGTGTCCTCGTGGGCAAAGATGGCGCTGTTGGAGACCAGCTAGACGGCGTCTTCAAATTCACTGTGCTAGGTGGTCAGATGCACACCATCCGGATCTTCGACGGGATGAACAATTATGAGAAGCCCATGTACTTCGAGAGGGGAGTTGCCAAGGTCATCAACGTCCCTCCGGCCACGACAGTTTATACCACAGGCGGGCTCTAGCTGAGCCCGTTTCAATCTATTTAAATCTCAATCAGCTTGTATTCTTTGTTCCCAAGGCCGATCCTTGATCCATACTCCACCTGAATGTGACCGAGTGTGCTCTCCCAGACGCCCTGGAACTTGTCCTGCCCAGGTTTTTGGTTTTTTTTCAAAAGCGTATTTTCAATGCCCGTCTGGCTGTTCACTAGATCGAAGCTGGCCTGATCAATGGCCACCGGATCGCAGGAGGCAAGGATGCCAATGTCGGGCACAAGGGGCGCATCGCTCCAGGGAACACAATCGCAGTCCGGCGTGATGTTCAAGAGAAAATTGAAGAAGCCCACACGATCCTTCTTTCCAGCTATTGCACCCAGCGCGTACTCCGTCAACCTTTCCATAAATGGGGGAACCTCCACGAACCAGTCGAAGTCGATTGCGTGTGTCTGGCAGACTCTCAGGCATTTGCCGCATCCAGTGCAGACCTCGTAATTCACCGCCGAGATCTTCTTTTGAACTGTAATGGCAGAGTTTGGACAGCACTCCATGCACTGCCGGCACCCTGTGCAAAGCTCGGCGTTGAAGATGGGCTTGGTGGAATGCTGCTCCGCCTTTCCGATGGCGGGAGCGCAACCCATCCCAAGGTTCTTTATTGCACCCCCAAATCCTGCCGGCAAGTGGGCCTTGAAATGAGATATCACCATCATGCTATCTGCACCGACAATTTCGCCCGCGATCTTTACCTTCTGGAAATGCTTCCGGTCGATCCTCACTTCTCGGTAAAAATCGCTTCGAAGACCATCAGCTATTACGACAGGTGCGCCTGCTACGGTGTATCCAAACCCATGCTCGGTAGCCGTTTGAATATGATCCACAGCATTAGCCCTGCTCCCGCCGTAAAGCGTATTGGTGTCAGTGAGAAATGGCTTGGCACCCAATGAACTGATCATCTCAACGATGGGCTTGACAAAGATTGGATTTACGAAGGAATCATTACCTCTTTCTCCAAAGTGGAGCTTTATCGCAGTCAAATCGCCTTTCCTTATCACCTTGTTCATGCCAGCAGCGTCAAAGAGCCTTCGGATCCTGCTCGTCTTGTTCTCTTTAAAGCTCCTTGCCCTGACGCTTGAAAAATAAACGGCGCTCTGCAATCTGTCTTCCTCCAACGTAGTAGCGATTTAGAATCTCGATCTCAGCGAACGGACCAAGATCGTCTGACGCATTAAATCATACAGTGATGCTCATCGGCTGTACGGCGACGAGGCCGCCATCCATAGCTGGATCGGCAACCAGCTTTCCGGAAGCGTTAATCGAGTGACCAACCGGCAGATTTCCCCAATTCCAAAGACCGTTTGCGGTATCATTAGTGGAGTTGGTCTGGTTGGAGGTGCTGTTGAATGCATCTAGGATGGCTCTGCCGACATCTCCGCTGAGCTGTAGTGGTGCAGCATAACAATTCAGAGCCAATAATGAAAAGATCAGTCCGAATATCATCGTGTTCTTCATACCACAACCCAAGTAGTCGCTCAGCCAATAAATAGTCTGTGCTAGAAATGAGTCAAAGCTGGCGAGACACTTCTTTCGATCTTCTTGAGTATGATCGTTCCATCTCCCAGGTGGTCCACAGCAATCTTGTCTCCTGGGCACAGGTCCAACCAGTAACGGATAGTAAGAGGAAGTTGGACCCTTCCATTTGCATCTATATTGGTAATCATACCACTCACCAAAGCGCACCTAGACCTAGCTTTATAAAAGGATTATTTTGAGATGAGGTTCACATGAAACCTAAAAATGCCTTTAACAATCCAGGTCATCGCATCCAAGCTGCCGTTTCTCCTTCACAGGGTTCTCGTGGAACTTGAGCGTCTTTTCCACCTCGAACTTGCCGGTGAAGGCCTCATGGACCTTGACATCCTTGCTGAGCAGCTTATGCATCCTTGCGTCCGTCTGCCAGGTTCCATTGAAGGAATTCTTGGTCTTGATGCCCACAGTATGAACTGGACTTTCAGCAAGTATCTGAGCTATTTTATTAATATCAGTTATATACGATGTCGGATCGGTAGATGCGAAGTATGTGCTGCCTTCTCGCTCCATCTCTGTGACTGAGAAGGATTCTGTGACCTCAGCGCCGATTCCTCCCCAGAACGACTTGGAGTTGATATACTTCATTCCGACCATGGGGGTCTTGCCTGAGTATATGATCTTGGTATTCTCGTAGAGGTTTAGCGGCACAGCTGAACCATTGCCCATTCCAGGAAGCTTTGCTGCTCTTTGCGCCTCCACTGTGCTGGTGTCCATCTCCAGGTCGCCGTCTCCGGACATGAAGTTGGAATATTCCAGGGCAAGCTGCCTATCCTTCACGGAGACGCCCACCTCGAAGGCGCCCGTCCCCGTCACCCTTAGCCTGTTGCAGAAATCTCCATCCTGGATCGGCTCAGTTATAGCAGGTGTTCCTGCCGCCAGGTCCAGGCTTAAGAGGGATAATAACAACAATGCTACTGCTGCTCCCTTCGTCCTTCAACCCCATTAGAGATCTATAGACCTAGTTGTACTCTTCTAGCTAAAAAAGTTATTGTAGCAATGCGCCATACAATTGAAAATCCAATGCAAATACCTATCGCACGAGATCCGTCACCGACAGTTTGATCTCTTCTATAGGTCAATTGAAAGGATCGATGTCCGAAGATCTTGCAGTGGTCATGGACGCAGCAGGGACCATCTTGAGGATGTATCGTGTGGCCAAGGATATGGTCCGTGGCATCATGCTTGAGAAGGTCATCACCTGGGAGCTGATCATGGAGAAGGAGGGCAGAGCTCTGGTGGTACCTCAGATAGACCCCATGACAGTCATATCCCTTTCACCAGACGACCACATTGCGTCTATCATCAAAGGTCGAGAGAGGTTCGTGGAGATAAGCTGTAGCAGCAGCCCGATGTCAAAAGAGGATGCATTGAGCATTCTTTATGGCTCTAAAGTCAAAGTTCGCGAGCTGCATGAGGTCTATCAAGCGGTAAAAGCCAGGTGCCCGGACAAGTACCTGACCACAGGTATGATAGTAGACGAAGATTTGCGAGAGATCACTCATGTCTTGAGCACTGGCGGAACGCCTTTTCCTGGGCTGAGGGATGTTCTGCAAAGCCTTGAACTTCAGGGGGCAGATGTTTATGTGGCCTCGGGAGATAGTATGATCAGCCTCGTGAACCTCAAGGACCTTGGCTTCGACCTGAGCCGGATATATCCTATCTCCAGTCCTAGACGCAAGCAGGAGATTGTAGTGGCTCTGAAGAGAAGATACCGCCGTGTGATAATGGTCGGCGACGGCTTGAATGACCTGTATGCTCTGCTTGCCGCAGATCTTGGAGTGTTGACAGTTCAACAGGATACCAGGCCTGCATTGAAATTGCGTGAGGCGGCAGATAAGATCATAATGGATATTCAGGAATTGCCAGAGATCGTCAGGTCATCTGTGTGATGGCTCACACGACTCAAGTCGTGGGCATCTCAACCAACGCCATGCAGCTCCAGGGCGATTGTTTCATGGCTGCATTCTGATCATGTGCTGGATTTATAATGAGCGACGGTGAAGAATTCGATAAATTGGATGGCAACTGGGTAGCAGAGGTTCCGAGTCATCCAGAGCACTATGAAGGCAAAAACCAACCTGCACATTGCAGATTCCTGGCTATTTCCGGTGGGATCAGGGCGTTCTTGTAATACATTGATACACTTGTAATACGGTATTATCCTGGGATGGATGATACATCTCAACTGCTCCGGCCATCAGTGATGCTCAGTTCCTGAGAAGCAGTTGCTTGGGGATAGACGCGAAGACCAACTTGCAACAGGATATGCTCTCCTCGGACTCTCGTGCAGGAAAGATGGCCAGTCATGGACAGTATTTAATATTATCCCAACACTATGAGCTTTACGAGCTACTAACCAAAGCTCTGGAAACGGATCCTCCGCCATAAGAAAGCCCAAAAACTCGCCGGCAAAATCAACAATAGATTTGGCTACTGATTTTTTTCCAATATCCTCATCCCCATCGATCCGCACGTTAGGCTTGCCAAACACTTCCTAACTTAGTTCGGATTACTGATTTATCGACCTAACAGCGTTGGATGACGCAAATTCTCAGAGGTGATAGCAGCACAATGTCAATGATGAAACGTCTGGATGAGCTGATGCCTGGCCAAGGGGGGCGCATAGCCTCAATTTCTTCCTGCGGCAACCTGCGTCGAAGGATGATGGAAATGGGCCTGGTGATTGGATCGGAGCTAAAAGTGATCCGGCTAGCTCCTACAGGAGATCCAGTAGAAGTCCTCCTGAGAGGTTACAGCTTAGCCTTGAGAAAGAACGAGGCAAAACAGGTAATTCTTGAGGTTGATGCAGCTTGAATAGCAGTGGTTCGGTATCCGGTGGCCGCCTGCCCCTTGCCTTTCTTCCCGAGGGGGCAGAGGGCATAGTACTTGAGGTACGTGGCGGGCAGGGTGTTACAAGACATCTTGAAGATATGGGCTTTGCATCACCTGCAAGGGTGAAGGTCCTGAAGTCCTGCCCACCTGGAGCCATGCTCGTGATGGTGAAGGACTCGAGGATTGCACTTGGAAGGGGCATGGCCATGAAGATACTTGTGAGAAGCATTGAGGAGCCCTGAAGATCCATGATTCGAGCGGCACTAATCGGCAACCCCAACGTGGGCAAGACCGAGATTTTCAACCGCCTGACAGGGCTCTCTCAGAAGGTGGGCAACTTTCCTGGAGTAACAGTTGAGAAGAAGGCCGGAAGGCTGGTTCATCAGGGACGGGAGATAGAAGTGGTAGACCTGCCAGGCACCTACAGCCTCACAGCTCACTCAGTTGACGAGCTTGTGGCCAGGGACTACATAGTTTTGGAGAGGCCGGAAGTGATCGTTGACATCGTTGATGGGACCAACCTGGAGCGAAACCTCTACCTTACCTTGCTCTTGCTTGAGATGGATGCCAATCTCGTGGTCGCCCTGAACCGATGGGATATGGTGAAGGCGAGAGGCATGGAAATAGACATCGAGAAGCTTTCAGAACTCCTGGGCTGTCCTGTGGTGCCGACTGTCGCCATCACCGGAGACGGGCTGGAAGATCTAAAGGATTCGATAGTTGATGCAGCAGGGCAGAAGAGGGCAAAAGGCCAGGATGCTGCTTTGAACTACGGATGCGATATTGAGCGGCTCATAAGCAAAGTCGAAGATTTGATCCGGAAGAGCCCCGCGCTTGTTGAGAAATACCCTCAAAGATGGCTAGCCATAAAGATGCTGGAGGGAGATGAGATGGCCATGGAGCAGACTAGAGCCTGCCTATCGTCATCCCAGTTGGCAGAGATTCTGAGCATAATTGAAGCTGTGGAGGCAGCAATCAAATGAGCGAATACGCTGAGAACCTAAGCTCTGCCCTTGTGCAAAGGAGATATGAGTGGATAGCATCTACAGTGGACTCCACCGTTAAGAAGGGCAGTGGCGAAATATTCACGTTAACGGATATGCTGGACCAGGTATTTTTAGATAAGCATCTAGGCATACCGATATTCCTGACGATACTCTGGACGATGTTCCAGTTTGCATTTGCCGTTTCAGAGCCATTTGTGGTCATTATCGAGAGGGTCTTTGAGATGCTCGGGGCCTGGGTCAATCAGGCCATATCCGACCCCTATTTGGCGTCCTTCGTCTCCGTGGGCGTCATCGGCGGCCTGGGATCGGTGCTGGTATTCGTCCCTCCGATCTTCGGCCTCTTTTTAGCGCTCTCCATTCTGGAGGACAGCGGCTATATGGCCAGAGCTGCGTTTGTGATGGACCGGTTCATGTATCGACTGGGCCTGCATGGCCGCTCGTTCATACCGCTGATGATCGGCTTTGGCTGCAACGTTCCGGCAATAATGGCAACACGCAGCATGGACAGCGAAAAGGACAGGATGATCACAATGTTGATCTCCCCTCTCATAAGCTGCAGCGCCAGGCTTCCTGTTTATGTGCTGATAGCAGGAGCGCTTTTTGGTGCGTCTTATGCTGGAACCGCCGTTTTTGCCGTGTATGCTCTGGGAATCGTGCTGGCGGTTGTAATGGCCCTGATATTTCGAAGGACGCTCTTTAAGGGAGAGCCTTCGCCCTTCGTTTTGGAGCTGCCGACCTATGCCGTGCCTGATGCCTCAAGCGCAATCCTTCACATGTGGTCCCGGGGCAGGATGTTCCTGAAAAAGGCGGGAACGATCATATTCTGGGCGACGATTATCGTCTGGCTCCTTTCTGTGCACCCATGGGAGGCAACGTCCGGCGGCCAGGTGATAGCCGAATCCTACATTGCCTGGATAGGCCATGCCATTGAGCCGGTGTTCCAACCATTCGGATGGGACTGGATGGCTGCTGTCGCGCTTCTGTTCGGCCTGGTCGCAAAAGAGGTGGTTGTCGGCACATACGGCATTTTGCTCGGTGCTGAGGAAGCCGGCCTGGGAGATGCGCTTGTAAGCCAGGGGCTATTTACGCCGCTGACAGGCTTCGCATTCATGGCCTTCGTCCTGATCTACGTGCCTTGCGTTGCGGTCATAGGTACGATTGCGAAAGAGACGAACTCGTGGCGGTGGCCTGCCTTTGCGCTCGTATACCAGACGGCACTTGCCTTCATAGTCACAGGCGTAATTATCGCAGTGGGCAGGTTGGCAGGTTTGAGCTAGGGGCGATGCGAGCTGATGAGCAGCAATATTGATGGAGATTGAAAAATGGAAGAACTAAAGCATAGCACAGGTAAATGGCTTGGAGCATACGCCCTTATCTTGGGAATTGGATACGCCGCAGCAGCCCTCGCCGAGGCGACTAGAAACCCGGAAATAATTCCCGGAGGACTCTTGAGCATTGCCGTTCTTCTGGTGATATCGGCAACTTACCTGATGGGAGTTAAGGGCCTCATAGGCGGCCGAAGAGAGGGGCTTTCCTTCCTCATGGGAGGACTGCTCCTCTCGGGCGCTGTTGGAGGGCTATATCTGATGATGGCAGGAGCTGACTGGCTGATGTATCTGCTGGGTGAGACGGAGGATTTCGCGGTGACCTATGAGACCTCTTTAGTGACGATCCTGCTGATCCTAGCAATGCCCTTGATGCCGATTCTAAGGAAGATGACGCGGAAAATGGCCTGGTAAAGCGATTCTGCCTGTTGAACGATTAAAGTAGAGTTTTTAACTTTGAACTCATTTATTCTAGACCGAATATGAAGAGAGATCTATCCCGGAAGGCAGAGGATTATTTAGAGGCGGTCTATGTCATATCCCAGAAAAAGGGAGCTGTCAGGATCAGGGATATCTGCAAGCAGCTAGGGACCAAGCCACCGACAGTTGTGGAGATGGTCAAGAAGCTGAACGATCAGGGCTATCTTGTCTATAAGAAAAACGAAGGGGTATCCCTCACCGCAGAAGGCGAGGAGATCGGAAGGGTCATCGAGGATCGGCACAGCACAATATTTGCATTCCTGAAGTTCATCGGGGTTCCAGAAAAGATAGCCGATGAAGATGCCTGCGTGATAGAGCATGAGCTCCACCCCAAGACCGTAGAGCAAATCAAGAGCCTGGTGAGCTTCATACAGACCGCCCCCGATCGTCCCCAGTGGCTGGACCACTTTGCGATCTACTGCGATCTCGGCAAGCATCCCTGCAGAAAGGATGAAATATCGAGTAAACTCATGAGAGCGACAGGAAAAGAGCGAATAAGCGGAGAATAATCCCGTGATGCAGCATCCATCCAAGTCGATCGAGTCCCGCTTCCGGATATCCATTGCTCTCACCTGCTCCATATTCATCATTGAGCTGGTGGGAGGATGGTGGACGGGAAGCCTGGCCCTGCAGTCCGATGCAGCCCATGTCTTCCTGGATGTCTTCGCCTTAGCCCTGAGCTATGCTGCCCTTCGTCTGTCCTCGCTTCCGGCTGACGAGAATCATACTTTTGGCTACCACCGTCTCGAGGTCTTTGCGTCGCTGATCAACGGGATAACGCTGGCGATAATATCCGCGGGCATCTTCTGGGAGGCTTACCGTCGTTTCGTCTCGCCCCAGCCTGTCATGGGCATTGAACTCTTGGCAATTGCAATGCTCGGACTGGCCGGAAATCTGGTGGTAGCCTTCATCCTTGGGGGACATCACCAGGCAGACCATCAAAAACATAATGACGATCATGGCCACCATCATGCTGCGCTGGAGGATGCAAATGTGCAGAGCGCCATGTTCCATGTCCTCGGGGATGCAGTGTCATCTCTGGGTGTGATCGCGGCGGCGATTGTGATCTGGCGGACAGGCTGGATGCTTGCCGATCCTCTGGCAGGCTTGCTGATAGGAATGATCATCATCGCTGGATCCTGGAGAGTGATGAAGTCAGCTGCACAGATCTTGATGGAAGGGACCCCGGCCTGCATCAAATTGCAGGAGGTAGAAGAGCATATGCGCAGCTCACCGGGCGTGGCCGATGTGCATGATCTTCATATCTGGAATCTCTGCTCTCACAACGCTATCCTCAGCGCCCATGTGGTGATGGACGACGAGAGTCAGGACTCCTGGCCAAAGGTCATGAGAGATTTAAAGTCCCGGCTCAAAGATGAGTTTGGAATCGAGCATACTACTCTGCAGGTGGAGCACGAGTGCTGCGAGAAGGATTCGATATGCAGAACCCGTAAGCCTTGAAGGTCACCACAATTAGGATTGTTTTCTTTTCAAGTTCGCTATGGGCTGCCACAACCCCTCATATCAGACCGTTATTTATTTATAGAGCCAATATTCACCTTGAACTTAAGAAATCTTGAGTTAAAAAAAGCATACTTGACAATCGGAGGACGATGATGAACGCCAATTCGAGTTTTTTGATATCGCTTGTATTATGCATCGTGCTGACCTGCAGCGTTTCGGCTATGGATGCTTACCCAAGGACTATCACCGATTCAGCAGGCAGAACAGTTACCATTCAGATGCCCATCGAGAGGATAATTGTCCAAAGTGGGTATGCCGCGCAAGCAGTCACAATTCTGGGAGATGCCGATAAGATCATAGGTGTTATCGATACGATACACAAGAGAAACGAACTGTATCCTAACCTCAAGGATACACAGGTAGTGGGCACCTGGAACACCTTCGACTACGAGCTTATCGGACAGATGGTATCCGAGAACGACACAATTGTCCCGAATGTTCTTGTCATCTGTTACTCCTATGGCACCAGCGGCGGCAAGTCCTATGCGGTGGATCTCCACGAAAAAGGCTTCGCTCCCCTCAAGAATATTACCGTAGTGGGGCTCGACTTCTCCAATTCAGAGAACGTCACGGACTCCATGACCAAACTGGGAGCCATCCTTGGAAAAGAAGAGGAAGCACAAAGTTATGTAAACTGGTATGAGAAGAGGAAGCTCGATGCAGTGAATGCTGTAGAAGGCCTCTCTCTGCCAAAGGTCTATATAGAGTCCAGCTCCGCGGGTGGCTTGGGAGCTCTCACATTATACGGCGCAGCGTCTGGGTTCGGAGAGCTTGTCAGATTGGCGGGCGGCTTTAATGTTGCCAAAGACCTGAAAGACAGATTCCCTAAGGTAACCTGGGAATGGGTGCTCACTCGGAATCCAGACGTCATGATCAGATATCAATCCGCAGATACCTTTGGCTGGCAGGCTGAACCAAGCTCTGACACAGTTGCTTTGGAGAAGACCAGAAACGAGATGATGAGCCGACCTGGTGGCGATGGCGTCAGCGCCATAAAGAGCAATCGCGTCTATCTGTGCTATTCAGAGATGCTTTACGGACCAGGCAGCGTTGTAGGCCTTACATATCTTGCCAAGATGCTCCATCCCGAAGCGGACCTTGATCCATTAAGCGTCTACAAGGAGTATACAGATCTGTTGGGAATAGAATTCCCAGAGAAAAGAACCTTCGTCTATCCTGAAATCTCGACTAATGCCTAAAGATCGATGAGAGCATCTGTCACTCTGGAACACGACTAAAGGGATGATGACCCAAAATGGAGAGCAGAGGTCTTTTGATAGATGGCGAAGCATGCAGAGCAGCGCCCTGTCCGCCCGAGAGGATTGTCTCACTGACACCTGTAGCATCGGAGCTTATATGCGTCTTCGGCGGCCTGGATAGGATAGTCGGTCGAGATGATCATTCCAATTATCCTCCCGGCTTGGATGAGAAGCCAGCTTTGGGAAGCAGCGTTAGAAAGACTATCAGAGTCGAGCAGATCGTTGGCCTGCGTCCTGACGTAGTGGTCACTGGCTGCCACATTTCGCCAGAGACTGTTGAGAGGATAAAGTCTTCAGGCATCCCCGTGTTCTTTGTGGGCACGAGCTGTGAGTTGAGATCTCTTATCAAAAATGCTCAGATCTTGGGCGGTATGATGGACGCCAAAAAGAGGGCTGTAGAACTCATCGAATTCTTGGAAGGGTATGCGAACATTGTCATGGAGCGGACAGGGGACCTCGAGCTCAAAGACAGGCCGCGCATCTATCACGAGTGCGCCTTTGAGAAGTACAAGACCACAGCCACCTGCACATCGGCAAATGAGTGCATAACCCTTGCGGGCGGCGTAAATATCGCCCGCGCTGAGGCTCCTGGAAGGTCGGTCGTGAGTGGAGAGTGGGTAGCCATGAACAACCCAGACATAATCATCTCCCAGATCTCCACTCTCTTTTCAACAACAGCGAGAACGCTGATGGAGAAGAGGGATGAGATCTTATCGCGTCCGGAGCTGAAAAGTACCAATGCAGTCAGGAACAAAAAGGTCTACATAAGCCATCTCTCTATCAGAAGAGGGCCTAGACTGATCGGATATCTTCTCCATTTGGCCAAATGGTTCCATCCCGAACTCTTCGAGGATATAGATCCCGGGGTGGTTCACAGAGAGCTTCTCTGCAAGTTCTTCTGCCAGGAGCCCGATGGTGTGTACGTCTATCCGTGATGAGGAGGATGTATATGATTATCATTACAATTCATGAAGTTTCGGAGTAAATATTGAGGATGGACCGGATGGCTGAATAGTTACCTCTTTATAAAATATCCTGCAGCCAAACCGACCAGCAGTCCGGCAATATGTGCCATATGTGCGATGTTGTCTCCTGACCCCATGGTCAGAAAATCCACAAGAGCAAACAGCACAACAGCTGCTCTGATGCTGAGCGGTATCACGAAGAACAGCAGCACGCGGATCTCAGGAGCAATTATGGCCAGGCATCCAAGAACACCGTAAAGAGCGCCGCTTGCACCTACCAGGTTTGCAGGAGATATCATCAACTGGGCCAAGGCTGCCACAATTCCCGAGAAGATGTATATCTCCAAAAATTTTGCTTCTCCGACTCTGCGCTCCAGCTCCATGCCAAAGAAGAATAAAAAGAGCATATTCCAGAAGAGGTGGTCGAAGTTAGCATGTACAAACATGTGAGTGATAAGCGTCCAGGGCCTTTGCATCAGATAGTGCGGGCTCAGGCCAAGATAGTTATAGACTAGGGCAGGCATCACCAAGCTCAGAAAATAGACTGCGATGCATATGGCTAGGATCGCGCCTGAAACTGAGATCGGCAGGTCAAAAGGTACCCGATCTCGCTGACGATAATCATCTCTTTCACCAAAAGCCTTCCAATCAGCCATCTCAACCCAGCTATTATCTCATCAGATTTAAAAACTCTCATAGATGAGACAGACGAAGTCCTCTTCATCAGACCATCGGTATTACACATATCGGTATTACACATATCGGTACGGTATTACTAATATCGAAATACTTAATAATAAATAAACTAAAATCCGAAAAACCATGATACACCCTCAACGTGAGTCGCAACCTGACTGGGAAGGCTCCACAGTTTCGGCTTGACGAATCCAAGCAACAATGCAGCATCCTGCCCAAAACACATACCAGTTATGAATGTATATCCTATTTAGCTCACGAGATATATCCCCGTCAACACAATCAGGAACGAGAAGGATTTTTGGATCAGAGCATTCCGGTCAGTTTTTTCTTTTATATCCGACGCTAGGCTTGGCGCAAATAATCCTAGTGCAAGAATCAACAGCACCGTCAGGATTGGCTGCAGTGCTCCTATGCTTGAAACCAGTGACACTGATCCGACCGCATAGGCGAAGATGGATGATATAGTTCCCATGAACTGGAATGCCTCCTCTGAGATCAGCACTCCAATAGCACGGTTTCCCCTGCCAAAGAAGCTTATGACCTCAAGACGGGTGGACGGAACCGTCATGAGTGGCATGATTGCCGCCAGGCTACCCAGAGATGACCAGGTATAGAGATGCCACTCATCAATGGAGATCAGCAGGTACTTCATAGATAGATAATATGCAGCAGTCATGATCCAGTAGGACAGAAACGGCTTGATGGCAGGAGACAACGCCAGGATGCCAGCCTGACGTTTTTCACCTCTCGAACAGTTATTTCTGTACGAGATCAGAAGCGTTCCGGCCAGAAGCATTAGCACCCCTGCGCATTGCTTCATCTCAAGTACCTCTCCTAGTAGTAATACTGAGCCTATGAAAACGAACAGGGGATAAACATATTCCAGGGCCGTAACCTTTGAGGCCTCCTCAATCTGCATAGCTCTCATGTAATAAAAGGATGGAAGAACCTGCAGGCATCCGAAGGCTACAGCATAAAGAGATTCGGGGTATATGAAATTCGTGCCAACTATCATGATTACGGGTAGAGTGAAGATCTGCTGGATCAATATCTGGCAGACGATATACGCCTTGGAATCGTTTGCATCGCTGCTAAGAAGAAGCTTATCTAACACTCCAGCAGCGGAAAAGAATACCGTGCTCAAGAAGGCGAAGACAATCCACTCCAATCCCATCTTCTCCAGTAAACCAAATACATAACTCGATGAATGGTAGATAAACTTAACTAAAATTGTAATTATTATATTTTAAAGTTAGCATAGGTTTTATAGATAATATAAGTAATTTTATAAATAATATAAGTAATATTATAAATAATATAAGTAATTTTATAAATAATATAAGTAATTTTATAAATAATATAAGTAATTTTATAGATAATATAAGTAATAATATATAAATATAATTATGCCTTGTTGCGTTGCGCGAGGTCAACAAACAATTGCTTAAAATTTTTTCTATGTTATAATTATTTCTATGTTATTTTTGTGAGGCTCAATGGGATCCATAGATCATATTCGGCATTCAAAATCGTCGCGAGCTTTCGATTGGCCAATCCCGACCGATGAGTTGGTTGGGACTGGCCTTGCATCGTGGGTTTGGGTCTTTGAACAATCAGTGACATCTACAGCGGAGCCATTCTCGGCAATATGTTGGGATTTATCCCCTTAGCCAGTTGTGTGACGTCCTTGAATTTACTCGTCGAAGACGCTGCAGGCTGCTCGGTGGTCTGTGCACCATTGGCGCCCTGCTGTGCTAGTGGTGCAGCTTCTTGAACGGTCTCCACAGCGTTGACCTTCGCTGGCGTATAGCCAGAGGTGTCCGGGCTGATCATGGTGGCAGCAAACTCGCCTTTGGCAGCATGGCCGCTGCTCTCAGATCGAACGTAGGCTCCGGCAATCGAGCCTTCTACAACGGTGCCGCTCATGAATGTCGAAGCCAGGACATCGCCCTGTATTGCAGCAAGGGAGAGGTAAATCTCATTGCCAGACAGCGACCCCGCAACTGCTCCGTTCCATGGATCGTCGCCCTCGAACTTGGCCAGACCAAAGAGGGACTGCCCGGACTGGTTCAGAGCCATGATCACATCAATGCCTGCCAAAGAGACCTTCCAGATTCCCTGCACGATTATAGGAGCCTTCGTCTGGTTCCCAAGTGCCTGAGAGGCGTCCTCGGCCATTGCAGGGGAGATCGAAGCTCCGAATGTAAATAGAAAGATCGCAATCAATGCATTTAGTTTCATCGTCATAGCACAACCCTCCATTTATCTGCTCTATCTATTTAAGCTGATCTTCATGGATACCTCTTTATATTGCCTTTTGCTCCTCTGAGGAGGAAGGTGACCTGGCTTGATGGGAATCAACGAGATGGGATTCGAGGTATTCGAAGAGATGCTCGACTACGAGGACGAGCTGCAAATCGAGGTTCACGAGCTTGAGAACGGCACAGTGGTTGTTGATGCCGGTGTGGAAGCGCGAGGCGGAATCGGGGCTGGAATATACCTGAGTCGCATTTGCATGGCCGACCTCTCGGACATTCAGCTGACACCCTGCGAGATCAATGGCGTTCTGCTCCCAGGAGTGCAGGTGGCAACTGATTACCCTGCGGTCTCTTGTATGGCATCGCAATGCGCCATGTGGCAGGTCAAGGCGGAAAAGTATTTTGCCATGGGCAGCGGGCCCGCGCGTGTGCTCGCGCGCAAGACCCGTGACCTCTACGAGAAGATAGGCTTTGAGGAGTTCTCAGATGTGGGCGTTCTGGTCCTGGAGTCCAACAAGTTGCCGGATGCGAAGATCTCATCCCAGATCGCTCAAAATTGCAACATAGATCCCGCAGACCTGCGGTTGGCCGTCGCTCCCACAAATTCCGTGGCAGGACTGGTGCAGGTCTCAGCTCGCGTAGTTGAAACCGGGCTGCACAAGCTCTTCACAATGGGCTTTGACATCACTACCATCAAGAGCGGTTGGGGCAGGGCGCCCATCTCACCGATTGCGGGCGATGCTACCATGTGCATGGGCTCATCCAACGATGCCATAATCTACGGCGGAGAGACCTATTACACTCTTAGTTACGAGAACGTCGCTGAGCTGCAGCAGTATCTGAGAGGTTTGCCGTCATCAGCATCCCGTGACTACGGAATGCCTTTCTACAAGATCTTCAAGGCAGCCGGCTTTGATTTCTTCAAGGTTGACCACAACGTCTTCGCCCCTGCCAAGGTAGTGATGAATGAGACCCAATCTCGACGGACATTTGTGAGCGGCAGAGTAAATCCAGAAGTGCTCATGGATTCCTTCAATCTGGAGGTCATAAAATAGAACTTTTGGGCTCTCCAAAAGTCCTTTCATGGTCACTGTTATCTCGAATCCTGGCAACCATGCCACATCATCGGGCGCCGCGATCTCTCAGGAGACCTCGATTGCTTTCGAGCTCACCTAAATGTTTGGGATGCGCAATTCGACTCGCTGAAGCCCTTCGCACCCCAGTGTGGAATGGATCCCCACGCGAAGCGAGCGATGGACTCTGATCCTAGACAAGATCCGTCTACTCATCGGACAGATCCGTCTACTCATCGGACAGATCCGTCTACTCATCGGATTCGGAGAGAGCTAATTCAAGGCCTTTGATCAATTCCTCCATTAGTGGTGCAACCTTCTCCTTCATCTCAGGATGTGAGCTCAATAGCGTATTTATGGTTATCATGGAGCCAATCGTACTCATATTGGAATTCAGCTCTGATAGCTCCTCGCATATGTTTTCAAGCTCTTCTGAGATCTCCATCAGCGATTCATTGAGATCTTTCATCTGAACCTCTTTTGACTTTGCCATGATCTGCGATAATGGTGATCTGTTAATTAAATGCTAGCATTCACCACAGATCATTTGATGGCAGACTATAACCTATAATGCGCAATCTTTAAATACATTGTATCTTTTAACTCAGTAAAGTACAATATTATACATTAAATCGGTGATCACTTTGGATTATCTTCAAAAGATCGTAGATGGACACGACCTGAGTGTCGAGGAGGCTGAGGCTCTGCTGGGCGATGTCTTCACCTCTGCAACTGATGCGCAGATTGGAGCTCTGCTCATTGCCCTTCGCATGAAGGGCGAGACCGTCTCTGAGATTGCAGGCTTTGCCAGGAAGATGAGAAGCTCTGCAGTTCGTATCAACCCACGGGTAAAGGGCATCCTTGTGGACACCTGCGGCACAGGTGGGGACGCTACCAACACAATAAACGTGAGCACTGCAGCTGCCATAGTCACAGCAGCCTGTGGCGTTCCCGTGGCCAAGCACGGCAACTACGCAGTTAGCTCGAAATGCGGAAGTGCCAACGTTCTTTCGGAACTTGGCGTGAACATATCTCCCCAGCCCGAGGCGGTCCAAAATATGAT
Organism: Methanothrix sp.; assembly: GCA_012798025.1. Lineage (GTDB taxonomy): Archaea > Halobacteriota > Methanosarcinia > Methanotrichales > Methanotrichaceae > Methanothrix. Next base: position 24,230 of record JAAZNX010000204.1, read on the forward strand.
CGAGACCTTTGGAATCGGATTCATGCTGGCCCCGCTCTTTCACCCAGCCATGAAACGCGTGGGTCCCATCAGACGGGAGCTGAAGATGCGCACCATCTTCAACATATTAGGCCCGCTAACCAACCCTGCCGGCGCAAAGGCGCAGTTGATCGGGGTATACGACCCAAAGCTTTGCGAGAAGCTGGCTCACGTGCTCAAGATACTTGGAACCGAGCGGGCGATGGTCGTGCATGGAATGGGCATGGACGAGATCACGAACACCGGCAAAACCATAGTGTCAGAGCTTAAAGACGAAAAGGTGTTAAACTACACACTTCATCCACAGGATTTTGGCTATGCTGTGGCCAAAGTGAAGGATATCTCCGGGGGAACGCCAGGGGACAACGCCAGAAAGCTGGTGGAGGTGATGCAGGGCGAGCGATCCCGGGCCAGGGATATCATCGCAATGAACTCAGGTGCTGCCGTCTATGTGTCCGGCCTGGCCCAAACTCTTGCAGAAGGCATTGAGTTCTCTGAAGATGCAATTGATTCCGGAAAGGCTCTCAAAACCTTGAAGCAGATGGTGGACATCAATGGTGAGCCTGAGAAGCTCGAGAGGTTCCTGTGACCCGTGTCAAGATCTGCGGCCTGACCGATCGACGCGACCTCGAATATGCTCTGGCAGCCGGCGCAGATGCTGTAGGCTTTGTGGTTGAGATTGAGCGATCCTGCCATTGCATAACCGCAAAAAAAGCACGCGCGTTGATCGAGTGCATTCCTGTATTTGTAAATAGCGTGGCAGTCATCTCGCCCCCGGATTTGGACGACGCAGTCCGTCTCTCTCGGGAGACGAACGCTGACCTTCTGCAGGTCCACAGCACCCTTGGCCCTGATGAGGTCTGCGCCTTGAGGAGGATGGTGCCCCAGAAGATCATCGCCGCAGCAGCTCCAGGATCAAAGGACGCTCGCCTGTTTGAGGGCGCAGCCGATGCGGTCCTCCTTGACACGCTCAAAGATGGAATGCTTGGTGGGTCGGGTGAGACTCACAACTGGGACTTGAGCGCTGCCCTTGCCAAGAGCCTACAGCTTCCAGTGATCCTGGCCGGGGGTTTGAATCCGTCCAATGTTAAAGAGGCAATTTTAAGGGTGCGACCATACGCCGTGGACGTATCCAGCGGAGTGGAAACCGATGGCATGAAGGATCCGTCTAAGATGAAAGCCTTTGTGGATCAGGTGAGATCATGTCCCTAGAACCGGTACTTGTGGACGTATCCGACAAGGTCAGTGTAGATGCGCCGCTTTCGCTTTATCTGGCCCTTAGGCAGCGCAGATATCCATATCTCCTCGAATCAGTCGAGAAGTCGGGCAACAGAGCGCGCTTCTCCTTCGTGGGGGCCGATCCTTCAGCTCTTGTGACAATCAAGAACCGCCATCTAACCATGGAATTCTTCAATGGCGGAAAGGAGCAGATGAAGGAGCGCCTCTCCAGTTGCATTGACGTTCAGGAGCTGGGCTCAAGACTTTCAGGCCAGATCAAAGAAGGCTTTGACCTCTTCGATGCCCTGCGCGCCTCCATCCCCTGCCGAAGATGCCAGGACGTCAACGGCTTTGGGAGGCAGGTATTTTTCGGGGGTGGCATAGGCTATCTGGCATACGACCTGGTCAAGGAACGCCTGGGCAAAAAATCATGCTCCTCCACGCCCGATGCACAGTTCGCAGTAGCTGAGAGCACCTTCATATTCGATCACCTCATGAGAAAGGTCTACTTTGCAGTAGCCCCCATATTTCCCGGGGCCAAGACAGACCTGATCGAGATAATCGAGGGCATAGACCCCGAGGACGACGAGACCGACGAGCTTGAAGGTGAACTGATAGGCGCAGGAGACGCTGATCGCTATATGAAGGGGGTCCTCAGGTCCAAAGTTCACATTATGGACGGGGATATCTTTCAGGTAGTTTTGGCCAGGTCAGCGAAGGTGAGGTGCACAAATCCCGTTGGGCTTTACCGCAGGCTGCGCAGCATAAACCCCAGCCCTTATACATATCTCTTCGAGTTTGGCGATCTCTCCATTGTGGGTGCATCTCCTGAGACGCTGTTTTGCGCATTTGCGGGCAAGCTCAAAGTGAACCCCATTGCAGGAACTTGCCCGCGCGGAAAAACTGCAGAGGAGGATGATGCTCTGGCCAGGGTCATGCTTGAGGATGAGAAGGAGAGGGCCGAACACGTCATGCTGGTAGATCTAGGCCGCAATGACGTGCGGTCGGTCTGCCGCTCAGGAACTGTCAGAGTGGAGGACTTCATGTCAGTTCTGAGGTACTCCCACGTGCAGCACATAGAGACCACAGTCGTTGGAAGTCTTCGCGAGGAGTGCGACCAGTTCGATGCGGCACGTTCCGTCTTTCCCGCTGGTACCCTCTCCGGAGCACCCAAGTTGCGGGCCATGGAGATCATCGATGAGCTGGAAGAAGAGCCGCGGGGCCTTTATGGAGGTGGTATCGGCTACTTCTCCGTTGATGGTAGTGCGGACTTCGCCATAGCCATTCGAAGCATCCTTCTGCAAAATGACATTGCTTCAGTGCAGGCAGGTGCAGGCATTGTGGCCGACTCCGACCCAATCAGAGAGTATCAGGAGACCGAACGAAAGATGGCGGCGATGAAGCGCGCTCTTGGGGTGGCTGAATGACCGCAAGCAGGCCCATACTCTTCGTGGACAACCATGACTCCTTTGTCTGGAATCTTGTGGACTACGTCTCCCAGTTTTACGAGAGTACCATCGTCCGCTCCAATCAGATCCGGATTTCAGAAGTGAAGGGCATGAAGCCCCTGGGAATCGTCATATCGCCAGGGCCCGGCCATCCAGCCAATCCAAGGGATATCGGAAGCTGCCTGGAGATCATCCGACTGTTTGAATGTACGCCCATCCTGGGAGTCTGCCTGGGCCATCAGGCCATGAATCTGGTCTACGGAGGCACCATCTCTCACACGAAGCCTCTGCACGGCAAAACCTCAGAGATTTTGCATGACGGGCTTGGCATCTTCAGGGGTGTGGAAAATCCAATATTGGGTGGTCGATATCATTCCCTTTCAGTAGATCGACTCGCTCCCGAAATGGTGATCTCGGCCACCACCGCAGACGGGGTAGTTATGGGCATTCGACACAAGACCAGGCCCCACTGCGGCGTCCAGTTCCATCCCGAGTCCGTGCTCACGCCCTCGGGAATGAAGATCATCTCCAACTGGGTGCAAGATGTGATCGGATGCACCAAGTAGTGGAGGGGATCATAAAAGCCTCAAGAGAGAGAGGCTTTGGACAGGTATCCTGGCCGAAGGATGAAGGCAGGGATTTGATAGCCTCGGCACGCGCTATGAGGGGCAGGGGTTACAATCCGATCATTGCGGAGATCAAGCCAAAAGCCATTGGAAGGGCACTCACCGCTGATGAGGTTGCAGCTTATGCAAGATCCTATGCAAATAACAATGCCTGTTCAATTTCGGTCCTGACTGAGCCCACGTACTTCAAGGGTGCTCTGGAGAACGTCACCATTGCCAGAAGGACGAAGCTGCCGGTTTTGAGAAAGGACTTCATCTTCGACGAGAGGCAGCTGGGGGAGGTCCAGGCAGACCTCGTGCTGCTGATAGCATCGCTTGGAATAGATCTGGGGCGTTTTGTAGAACATGCCGTGTCCTTGGGAATGGAGCCACTTGTGGAGGTTCATACCCCCGAAGAGTTGGAGGCTGCGCTGAAGACGGATTCGCGGATCATAGGGATCAACAACCGCAACCTGGATACCCTGGAAGTCGATCTTGGGACATTCGAGCGACTGGCCCCGCTGGCACTGGATGCAGGCGTGTTTTTAGTGGCAGAGAGTGGAGTTCATACCAGAGAAGAGGCCCAAAGGATGATGGATGCAGGGGCTGATGCACTGCTGATTGGGACTGCGCTGATGGACGGACCAGAGAGGCTGGCATGGCTCACCAGGCGATAGCA